>JABIXC010000012.1 GCA_018666775.1 Rhodospirillales bacterium
GATCGCCTTGGCTGCACCCGTCTGTCTTGTCTGCGATTTCTGTTTCATCTTCATTCCCCTTCGGGTCATTACGATGTGCCAGAAACCCTCTCTTATGCAATGCCCCTAATCTGTCCCATAGGCGCTGACGTTAGACAATTACGATGTGCCAGAAACCCTCTCTTATGCAATGCCCCTAATCTGTCCCATAGGCGCTGACGTTAGACAAAAACCGGCCTGGCGTTCAACAATTTAGACACCGCATCAAGCCCCACCCTCAATGCCCCCAAAAAACGCCCTGATACGCCCAGAAATACCCAAAAACCAATTGACAGGGCGGGTTGGAACGTTATATTCCGCAGCTTCCGGCGACATTTAGTCGCCTTTCAAGAATTTTAAGGTGAAAAGCGTTATGTACGCTGTAATTCGCACGGGCGGAAAACAATATAAAGTCGCTGAAAACGACGTCCTCTTCATTGAAAAACTGGACGGCAAAGAAGGCGAAGAGCTGACTTTTTCTGACGTTTTGGCATTCCATGACGGCAAAGAACTCACGCTGGGCCAACCGCTGGTCAGTGGTGCAACAGTCACCGCCGATGTATTGGACCAGAAAAAGGGCGCCAAAGTCATTGTCTTCAAGAAGAAGCGCCGCCAGAATTACCGTCGCAAGAAAGGCCATCGCCAGCTTACGACCGTAATCCGCATTACGGCCATTCTGCCCGATGGCAAGAAAAAGGCTGCGGCGAAAAAGGCCGCACCGGCAAAGGCAGACGCACCTGCAAAGGCAGAAGCACCTGCAAAGGCAGACGCCCCCGCAAAAGCAGCGCCCGCAAAGAAACCCGCAGCGAAGAAACCCGCTGCCAAAAAGCCCGCGGCTAAAAAAGCCCCGGCTGATAAGAAATAAGGAACTCTGAACGATGGCCCATAAAAAAGCAGGCGGTTCATCCCGTAACGGTCGCGATTCAGCCGGCAGACGTCTTGGCGTCAAAAAGTTCGGTGGCGAAGCCGTAATCATTGGCAACATCATCGTGCGCCAACGGGGCACCAAATTTCATCCCGGCGATAACGTTGGCATGGGCAAGGATCACACCCTCTTTGCACTGACCGACGGCGAGGTAAAGTTCCGCAAGAGACGCGAAGGGCGTACCTTTGTGTCTGTGGAAGGGCCAGCGTCCTGAATTAATTTGGTCATTTCCGATAATTCATAAAGGGGAATGGCTAACATTCCCCTTTTCTGTATGCGCAAAGAGCCAAAGCCATGCAATTCCTAGATGAAGCAAAAATATACACCCAAAGTGGCAGCGGCGGCCCTGGGTCTTTAAGTTTTCGCCGCGAAAAGAACCTCGAATTCGGCGGCCCCAACGGGGGTAACGGCGGACGCGGGGGCGATGTGATCGTGGTGACAACAGACGCGCTGAACACCCTGATCGATTTCCGCTTTCAACAACATTTCAAGGCCAGAAACGGTCACCACGGCGAAGGCCAAAACCGCACCGGTGCAAATTCCGACGATGTCATCATCACCGTCCCCGCAGGCACCACCATTTTGGCCGAAGATGGCGAAACCGTTCTGGCGGATATGGTCCGTGACGGACAACGGTTCGTCCTGTGCAAAGGGGGTGACGGTGGTTTCGGCAACACCCATTACAAGACATCCACCAATCAAGCCCCAAGAAAGGCCGGTTCCGGCCATCCGGGGGAAGAACGCTGTGTTTGGCTGCGGTTAAAGGTTTTGGCCGATGCCGGGTTGGTCGGCCTGCCCAATGCGGGCAAATCCACCCTTTTGGCGGCAGCTTCCCGGGCACGACCCAAAATTGCCGATTATCCCTTCACCACCCTGACCCCCCAACTGGGCATGGTTTACGTGGATACAGAAGAATTTGTGCTGGCCGACATCCCCGGCCTGATAGAAGGCGCCCATGAAGGGGCTGGCCTCGGGGCACGTTTTCTGGGCCATGTGGAACGCTGTGGGGTTTTGCTGCATATGGTAGATGGCACCGATGAAGCCATTGCCGAATCTTATAAAACCGTGCGCGAAGAACTGATCCAATACGGGGCTGGGCTGGAAGAAAAGATTTCCATTCCCGTTCTGACAAAATGTGATGCCATTGCTGCGGATGAAATTGATGAACGGGTTAAAACCCTCGCCAAATCTGCGGGGTGTTCCCCTGACACGGTTCATGTCATCTCCGGGGTTACCGGGGCAGGGGTTGAAAAATTAATGCGGGTTGCCCTGTCCCATATCCACAATGACCGGAAAGCCCGCCAGATCCGCGATGCAGAAAAGAGCGAAGGAATAGCCCCATGAGCCAGAAATTGATTGGCGCCAAGCGCATGGTGGTCAAGGTCGGCTCTGCCCTTCTTGCAGATGAAGCAAAGGGGGCCATCCGCACCCAATGGCTGTCAGCCCTTGCAAAAGATATCGCTGAATTTCGAGCAGCCGGCACAGAGGTTCTTCTGGTCTCGTCCGGAGCCGTGGCTGTGGGCTGTAGCCAGCTTGGCCTTGATCGTCCCCAACTGCGTTTGGAAGAAAAGCAGGCCGCCGCTGCAACCGGACAAATTCGCCTTGCCCATGCCTATCAAGAAGCGCTGGCGCATCACAAGATCGACACCGCCCAGATTTTATTGACCCTGGACGATACCGAAGAACGGCGACGCTATCTTAATGCCCGCAACACCCTTGATACGCTGTTGCGCCTGGGCGCGGTGCCCGTCATCAATGAAAATGACACCATCGCCACCAACGAAATTCGCTATGGCGATAATGACCGGCTGGCGGCGCGCGTGGCCACCATGATCAGCGCCGATACCCTTGTTTTGCTGTCCACCATTGACGGGCTTTACGATTCCGATCCCCTGAACAACAAGGATGCAAAATTGATCCCCGAAGTGCGTGAACTGACGCCTGACATTTGCGCCATGGCCGGTGATGCACCGCCGGGCTATACGTCTGGCGGCATGGTAACGAAGCTGGAAGCGGCCCGCCTCGCCATGGGGGCTGGGTGCCGCATGGTGATTGCTGATGGCAGCGCCGATCATGCGCTTGGCAACATAGACAGCCACGACCGCCACACCTGGTTTATTGCCAAGGAAAATCCATTGGGCATGCGCAAGCACTGGATCGCATCATCGCTGAAACCGGCCGGATCGCTGACGCTGGATTCTGGTGCCGTGAAAGCGCTCTATGATGGCAAAAGCCTGTTGCCTGCGGGGGTGTCCCATGTTGAGGGCAATTTTGATCGGGGCGATGCGGTCATCGTCAAAACCGTTGATGGCACTGAGATTGCCCGGGGGCTTGTCGCCTATGCCGCCGATGATGCCCGCCGGATCGCCGGTCATAAAAGCCGTGAAATTGAAGAAATTCTGGGCTACCGTGGCCGCAGTGAAATGATCCATCGGGACGATCTTGTTGTCTCGGGTGAAGACCATGACCATAACGCATAACGACATCGAGATAAGGGGGGTGTCATGACTGCCGCCGATCTTAATCCCGATCTTCATGATGAAATGATCCGCATGGGTGAGGCTGCCCGGCTGGGCGCAAAAGCCCTTGCCAATGCGACTACCGATGCCAAGAACGCGGCCCTGAAAGGGGCGGCCGATGCCATCCGCGATCAAGCCACCATCATTATGGATGCCAATACACGCGATGTTGCTACGGCCCGAAAAGCAGGCACAACGGGTGCCTTTATCGACCGGCTTTTGCTGGACCCAGACCGCATAGAGGCCATGGCGAAGGGCCTTGAAAGCATCATTGATCTGGATGATCCCATTGGGAAAATTATTTTCGAAACCACGCGCCCCAACGGATTGCATATCACCCGAGTTCGGGTGCCGCTTGGCGTGATTGGGGTCATCTATGAATCGCGCCCCAATGTCACGGCCGATGCTGCGGGGCTTTGCCTTAAATCTGGCAACGCGGTGATCCTGCGCGGCGGTTCCGAAAGCCAACATTCATCCCACGCCATTGCAAATGCAATCCATGACGGCCTGAAGGCTGCGGGCTTGCCCGCATCCTGTGTCCAACTGGTGCCCACCACAGACCGGGCTGCCGTGGGCGAAATGCTGACCATGGCCGGGCTGATCGACATCATCGTGCCCCGGGGTGGCAAATCCCTGATTGAACGCGTTAGCCGCGAAAGCCGCATTCCGGTCATCAAGCATCTGGATGGCATTTGCCATGTCTATGTCGATGGCGGTGCCAATTTGGATATGGCCCGGGACGTGGCCGTCAATGCCAAGATGCGCAGGCCCGGTATTTGTGGTGCGGCGGAAACTCTTTTGGTCGACCGCGCCGTGGCTGCGAGCGATATCGCATCGATTGTTGGTGCCCTGATTGATGCCGGTTGCGACGTGCGCGGCGATGAAGCCGTTATGGCGGCCGATGCCCGGGTAAAAGCCGCCGATGACGATGACTGGAATACCGAATATCTGGACGCCATTATCTCTGCCAAAATCGTCGATGGCGTAGAAGGCGCAATCGCCCATATTGAAACCCACGGCTCTCATCATACCGAGACCATCGTTACCGATGATGGGGACGCGGCGGCAAAATTTTTATCGCAAATCGATAGCGCCATTGTGCTTCATAATGCATCGACCCAGTTCGCCGATGGCGGCGAATTTGGCATGGGTGCCGAAATTGGCATTTCAACAGACAAACTGCACGCTCGCGGCCCGGTTGGCGTTGAACAGCTCACCAGTTATAAATATGTGGTCCATGGGTCGGGCCAAATTCGCCCCTGAGATCGCACACCCACAATGAACCCCACACCACCACATTCTGGATCGACACCCTGAAACATCGCGCCGCCATTCCAGCCCATGCCAAGGGCCCCCGGATTTCAGGGGTAAATTCGGCCGGATTGCGGATTGGCATTCTGGGGGGATCGTTCAATCCTGCCCATGAAGGCCATCTGCATATCACGATGCTGGCGTTGAAACATCTGGAGCTGGATCAAGTCTGGTGGATGGTTTCCCCCCAGAACCCCTTGAAATCAGAAGAAGATATGGCCCCGCTGGCCGACCGCATGTCATCGGCAGAAACCATCGCCGGGAAAAACACCCGCATTCTGGTGACCGACATCGAAACCAGGCTGAATACCCGCTATACCTCATCGACCCTGCGCGCCCTGCTGACGGCCTTTCCCTATACCCGGTTCATTTGGCTGATGGGGGCAGATAACCTTCAACAAATTCCACGATGGGAAAAATGGACCTTCATCTTCCGTATGGTCCCCATTGCGATTTTTGACCGCGCCACGTATTCTTTCAAGGCACTGGCAAGCAAAGCAGCGCACCGGTTTCAGCGATACCGGGTACGGCCACGGAATGCTGCTAGCATTGTTGGGAAATCGCCCCCTGCGTGGGTCTATTTTCATTCTACCCTGCATCCGGCATCGGGCACCGAAATCCGTGCATCGCGACATAAAAAATCTGGCGCTAAATCGAATAAGACATCTAATTCGAATAAGACATTGAGAGGTAAAAAATAGGGATGGTGAAAACCCCCTCGACCAAAAAGAAAGCACCCCGCGCGCGCAAAAGAACGCCGGGCGCTAATCCTCGGAAACTTCTGAAGCTTGTTCAGAAATGTCTGGATGATGATCAAGCCGATGACGTCACTGTCATCGACCTTTCGGGAAAAACTGCATTCGCTGATTTCATGATTGTCGCATCGGGTCGCAACACGCGCCATATCAGCGCCATGGCCAGCCACCTTAAGGCAAAGATCAAGACCGCCGGCGGGTTAACACCGCCCACGGAAGGATTGAATCAAAGCGAATGGGTCTTGATTGATGGCGGCGACGTTATCATTCACCTTTTCCACCCGGAAATCCGCATGTCTTATAATCTCGAAAAAATGTGGGGGGGTGCCGCATGGCCGGAAGACTCGTCCGAAGACCATCTGGAAGAAAACCCAGACGGACCAAAAGCCTGAGCCACCCGACGGGTCCATCATGCGTCTAACCATCATCGCCATTGGCAAAGCCCGCAAAGGGCCAGAAAACGATCTATTCAAGGTTTTTGCCGACCGGGTTTTGTGGCCCATAACGTTGATCGATGTCGAAGAACGCCGGCCATCAAGCCCCGCAGAGCGCGTCCAACGCGAAGGCCAATTGTTGCTATCGCGCATCCCCGATGGGGCCATGGTTGTTGCCCTAGATGGCGGGGGAAAGACACTCTCCAGCGAAGCCTTTGCCGCACGCTTGGGGCGCTATAGAGATGACGGGATCAGCGATGTTGCCTTTATCATCGGCGGGGCCGACGGTCTGGACCCGGCCATTATAAACAAGGCTGATCTTGTGCTTTCCCTAGGTGCCATGACATGGCCCCATCAGATGGTCAGGGCCATGATTGGCGAACAAATCTATCGTGGGCAGGAAATTCTGGCAGGCCACCCCTATCACCGTGCCGGACCGCCACCTGTATCTGGAAAGAAGCCCGGGAAAACCCGTTAACGTCTTGAGAAGAAACCCTGTTCAGAGTAGGGTCCCGAGATAAGATTTCACCATTTCCAAAGACCAGAATGCAGGCCATATGCCAAATTCGACACAAAACAACCCGAACCTTCAGCCAACCAAAGTGCAACCCACCCCCAAACCGGTGGTGCTTTGCGTGCTTGATGGTTGGGGACATCGGGTTGCGGTTGAACACAATGCAATTGCCGCAGCCAAAACGCCAAATTGGGACCGGATCAGCACCCAATGCCCCCATGGGTTACTGGAAGCATCGGCACTGGATGTCGGCCTGCCGCCTGGACAGATGGGAAATTCAGAAGTCGGCCATATGAACATTGGCGCAGGACGCGTTGTCATGCAGGACATGCCCAGAATTGATGCCGCCATCATTGATGGCAGCCTGGCATTAAAACCTGAACTGGCAGCCTTTGTCGAAAAACTAAAAAGCACTAACGGCACCTGCCACCTGATGGGATTAATTTCCACCGGTGGCGTTCATTCCCATCAAGATGAAATCGCCGCACTGGCACGCATCCTTGATGCATGCGGTGTGCCCGTCGCTGTGCATGTGTTTCTGGATGGGCGCGACAGCCCCCCCCAAAGCGCCATCGGCTTCCTTCAAAAATTCGAAGCCGATTTAGGGCCAGGTCCAAAAATCGTTACTGTGACGGGGCGCTATTACGCCATGGACCGGGACACCAGATGGGAACGCATTGAACAAGCCTATGACGGGTTGGTATCGGCCAAAGGGGCCCCCCATGCCACAGCGCAGGATGTGGTGAATGTGGCCTATGCCAATGATATCACTGATGAATTTATAACCCCCGCCATCATTGATGGCTATCAGGGCATGAAAGATGGCGATGGCATTGTCATGGGCAATTTCCGATCTGACCGGGCGCGTGAAATTCTGACCGCATTGGTTGACCCAAAATTTGATGGGTTTGAAAGAAGCCAAACCATTGCCCTCGCTTGCGCCCTTGGGATGACCGAATATTCAACGGCGCTGAACACCCGAATGGAAGCCCTGTTCAAGGCACAAACCCTGAATAATATTCTGGGCGATGTATTATCGCGCGCTGACATGAGCCAATTGAGGATTGCGGAAACCGAAAAATATGCCCATGTCACCTTCTTCTTCAATGGCGGCGTGGAAGAACCCATGAAGCATGAAGAACGGATTCTTGTGCCATCGCCAAAAGTTGCAACCTATGACCTGGAACCCGAAATGTCGGCCAAAGAAATCACCGATCATTTGGTAACGGCCATCGGTGAAGACCGGTTTGACTTCATCCTTGTGAATTACGCCAATGGCGACATGATCGGGCACACCGGAAATTTTGATGCTGCCGTCATCGCCGCCCAAACCGTTGATCAAAGCCTGGGCCGTCTTGAAAAGGCCGTGATTGATGCTGGCGGTGTCTTGATGGTCACGGCGGACCATGGCAATGCGGAACAGATGTATGACGATGAAACCAAACAGCCCCATACGGCCCACACGATCAATCTGGTCCCCCTTATCCTTGTTAATGGGCCAGAACCGGTAACAGGGATTGCCGATGGACGTCTGGCAGATATTGCCCCGACGGTTTTGGCACTGCTGGGCCTTACAAGGCCTACTGAAATGACTGGAAAATCACTTCTGGAACCAACCCATGGGGATGGTGCACGTGAACGGATACAGGCCACTGCCTGATCACACAACATGGTATTTTGCGCCCCCCCATAAATGCGGGCGTAAATCGCGTGCGCCGGGTTGGGTCTTTTTGTCCCTTGTCCTTGCCATCTTTATCCCGTTTCAGGGCATGGCGGCAGAGACCCCGGAAACCGATCTTAAATCTGTTGAGCGTGCCCTCAAACAAAGTGAGGCCCGAAGCAAATCGCTTGCCTTGGATGCAAAACGCATTACCAAAGAACGGGCAAAAATTCGAAAAACCCTGATCCGTGCCGCTAGGGATACCCAGATCCGGCAACGTGCCATAGATCGGCTAAAGAACCATGTGGCCCGTCTCAAGGCTCAGGAACGCGCCAAAACACAATCCCTTGATGCGCGACGCAAAAGCCTGACGGAACTCATCGCTGCCCTTCAGCGCATCGCACGCCACCCCCCCGAAGCGGTCATGGCGTATTCCGCGACCCCCCAAGACACCCTCAGGAGTGCCCTGTTGCTGCGCTCGGCCATTCCCGAAGTAGAATCCCGCGCACGGGAACTGAAAGAAACCCTTTCTGCCCTTACCCGTTTGCGCACCCTTGCAGGGAAGCGCGAAGCCAATCTGGCATCAAAAGTGACGTCCCTGAAACACAAGCGCCGCGAGCTTTATCAGCTTCTGAAAAAAAAGCGTGCCCTTGAGAAAAAGGCCTTATCCAAACACACCCGCAGCAAAAATGACGTGCTTCAACTGGCGGCAAAAGCCAAAGGCCTGCGCGACCTTTTAGAGAAGCTCAAACAACACAAAAAACGTCTGCGCACGGCCAGATTGCTTCCCCCACCATCCCGACACCAACGCCGGACAAAAAGAAATTTGCCCAAGCACGGCGAGACACGGCCCTTTGTGGTGGCGCGCGCGCGCGGAAATTTTGCACCACCCGTCCTTGGCACCATCACTGCGCGCTATGGTTCAAAGGCCAATTTTGGACCTAAAAACAAGGGGTTGAGAATTTCAACCACCCCCCAAGCGCAGGTGATTGCACCCTTTGATGGCTTGGTCGTGTTTGCAGGACCCTTTCGGGGGTATGGGCGGCTCTTGATCATCGATCACGGCGGGGGATATCATACTTTGCTCTCTGGCCTTGAGCGTATTGACACGGACGTCAATCAGCGTTTATTGACCGGAGAGCCCATAGGAACCATGGGCCAGCCCTCAAAAGGCCGGCCTGAGCTTTACTTGGAATTACGAAGAAATGGCCAGCCCATTAACCCCCTGCCATGGCTGGCGGCACCACCAACCGATAAGGTAAGCGGATGAAACGAATAGCGTTCCTGGTGATTTTCCTGACCTCTATGGCAGCGATCGCCCCCTCTCAATCTCTGGCACAAGACAAGGGCCGGGAAACCTATCGCCAACTGGAACTCTTTGGCACTGTTTTTGATCGCATCCGCAATGATTATGTCGAAACCACCAAAGATCAGGATCTGATTGAGACGGCCATCAACGGCATGCTTTCTGCCCTTGATCCCCATTCCAGTTACCTCAGTGAAAAAAGCTTTAAAGATATGCAGGTCCGGACCCGGGGCGAATTTGGCGGGCTTGGCATTGAGGTCACCATGACCGATGGCCTTGTAAAGGTTATGTCCCCCATCGACGATACCCCGGCCTTTCGCGCAGGCATCAAGGCCGGTGATATGGTTACCCATCTTGACGGCGCCCCCATCCGTGGCCTGACCCTTCAACAAGCGGTAGAGAAAATGCGGGGCAAGGTCGGTGAAGATATCAAGCTGACCATTCAACGCGGCACAAAGCAGCCCTTTGATGTCACCATCACCCGGGCGCGCATCAAAATAACGCCCATCAAACACCGCCTTGAAGCCAATAACATTGGCTACATTCGTATTACATCCTTCAATGATCAAACCACCATTGATCTGAAAAAGGCCTACAAAAAATTGCAAAAGAAAGCCAAGAAAGGAATCTCCGGACTTGTTCTTGATCTTCGGAATAATCCCGGCGGGCTTTTGAAAGAAGCCATCAGCGTTTCCGATGCCTTCCTTGATCGCGGTGAAATTGTTTCCACCCGTGGCCGGAAAAAAACGGAAAGCACGCGCTCGAATGCCCAAAAAGGTGACATCACCAATGGGCTGCCCATCGTGGTTTTAGTAAATGGTGGATCAGCTTCTGCATCAGAAATCGTTGCCGGTGCATTGCAAGATCACCGAAGGGCGATCATCTTGGGAACGCGTTCATTTGGCAAAGGTTCGGTCCAGACCATTATGCCCCTGCCGGGACACGGGGCCATCCGCCTGACCACACAGCGTTACTACACGCCCTCAGGGCGTTCCATCCAGGGGAAGGGCATCGAGCCGGACATCATGATTACCCAGTTGGAAGTCAAAGAAATTTCTGATCTGAAGCAGCGCCGTGAAAAAGACTTACGCGGGGCCCTTAGCGGCGACAAAGTTACGGCCAAAGACAAAAAGAAGGCCAAAGATGAAAAAGATGCAAAAGCAGATAAAAAAATTAAGGATTACCAGTTAACCCGTGCCATGGGCGTGCTTCGGGGCATTGCCCTCTACCGCCAACAGAAAAACTAGAAGGGTTTTCATCGTCAAATGAGTTCACCCCAAGGCACCCCCCAGACCCGCCCTCAAAAATGGCGGTTAAGTGCTCTGACGATAACCTCCCTGTCACTGGTTCTCTTGGTGACAGGCGTTGTTACGTGGCTTGCCTTAACCGATGTCAGTGAAAAAAAACAAGCGCCCAAAAAAGCCCCGCCGTCGCCTGCCTTGTATCTTGAATCAATTACAAGCCCTGTAACGGCACCAAAAAAATCGGCCAAGGCAAAGCCCCCGATACACCCTAAAACAAAACCCACAGGGAAAGACGTCGCAAAAACATCCCCTGTTGCAAAAAAGCCAGCAGAAGTGCCGCCCGTTGTAAAAACGCCGCCAACAATACCTGTGCCAAAACCTGCGGCAAAGGCACCGCCCGCGCCTGTTGTCCTGGCACCAGCGCCAAAACCGGCAAAGATCAGAACCCGATCAAGCCGCGCATCGCGCCGGGGATTGCGCCCGGCACCGGACCCGTCATTGGTGGAAAAAAGCCGGGCCGGCCCCCTGCCCCGCATCTCTACGGATGGCCGAAAGCCATGGAAAATTTATGCCCGTCCCTTTGATCATGGCACCCGGCTACCCAGAATAGGGATCATTATTGAAAACCTTGGGCTGTCCGGTGCTGGCACCGAAGCAGCCATCCAGCGCCTGCCCGGCACCATCACCCTGTCCTTTGCACCCTATGCCAAGGGATTAAAGCAATGGATCGCATTGGCCCGCACAGCAGGCCACGAAGTGATGTTGGGCCTGCCGATGGAGCCCCTTGATTTCCCAGCCAGCGATCCCGGCCCCCACACCCTTCTGACCAGCCTGACCACGACCCAAAACATTGCCCGGTTGCATTGGCTTTTGGGTCGGGTCACGGGTTATGTCGGGGTTGTTAATCAAATGGGCTCACGGTTCACAATTTCAGAACCCCATCTTCGGCCCATCCTTGGCGAACTTAAAAAACGGGGCTTGTTGTTCGTTGATTCCCGATCCTCGCTCCGCTCCG
The DNA here is from genome assembly GCA_018666775.1 of Rhodospirillales bacterium. NCBI lineage: Bacteria > Pseudomonadati > Pseudomonadota > Alphaproteobacteria > Rhodospirillales > Rhodospirillales bacterium. The sequence goes on from JABIXC010000012.1 coordinate 11,702, forward strand.
TGGCCGCCGACGTGGCCATCAGATTGAATTTGCCCCGTGCGGTCAATAACAGGTTTATCGATGCAGAAGCATCGCGGGGGGCCATTGACAAGCGGCTCAGGGAATTGGAAAGAATAGCCAAAGTATCGGGTTTTGCAGTCGGTATCGGATCGCCCTTCCCTGTCACCCTGGACAGGCTGGCCCTTTGGTCCAGAACCCTGAAAAAGCGGGGGTTTGTTCTGGCGCCCATATCCGCCATGGTGAACAGCCAAGGCAACCAGCATCCATGAGTGATGCTATTAACCGCGACGCCCTTCCCTATCGGCCCTGTGCGGGCATCATGCTGTTCAACCCGGATGGGCGGGTCTTTGTTGCCCGGCGCATTGATATGCCATCAGCGGCCTGGCAAATGCCCCAAGGTGGCATAGAAGAGGGCGAAATCCCTGTCACGGCTGCTTTTCGTGAATTGAAAGAAGAAATCGGCACCAACAACGCCGAACTGCTGGATGAACACGAAGACTGGCTTAATTATGACCTGCCCGATGAATTGCTGGGACAAATCTGGGGGGGCAATTTTCGTGGCCAAACCCAGAAATGGTTCGCTATGCGGTATTTAGGCGATGACGCCGACATCAACATCGAAACTGAGGTTCCGGAGTTCTCAGAATGGCAATGGGCCGACCCGGCCACCCTGCCCGACCTGATTGTGCCCTTTAAACGGGACCTGTATGCAGCCTTGGTCGAGCGTTTTGGCCATTGGGCCGAACACATCAAAAACAACGCCTGACTCAACCGGCCAGAACGTCTTTCAAGTGCGCGCGATGGCGGTTTAATGCCCACCATGCAATTTTCCCCGATACCTTTGCCAAAGCACCATCGGGGCTGAACCCTGCCGCTTCAAGGGCCATGTTCGTGGCCCGGTGCACATTGGCGGGCTGATAAAACCCGCTCGCCCGTGAGCCATAGGCCGCGGAACATTTGCCCCGATCATATACCTCACCCTGATTATTCCCTGCAAAATAGGCATAAGACAATTCATCATCATCGGCTTCGCCAATGCGCCCCAACACAATTCTAATGCGCGCCAAAATCCCCAGCCTGTCTTTGGGCAAATATCGTAAAAGATGCGCATGGAACAAGGCGTAATGGCGAAATTCATCAGCGGCGATGTGGCCACAAATCGCCTTTAAGACGGGTTCTTTTGTGAAATCGCGAAGGGCGGTGTAATACGAACTGGTGCCCGCCTCTACCACACAACGGGCCACCAGTTCTCCGGAACAACTGCCCCGGACAGACCGCGTTGCCCCTATGGGAATTTGATAGCCTTTTTGAAAGACGTCAAAGCGCGCGGCAAAATCAAAATCCGGGTCCGCCATTTCTGCCCAGCACCCCAAAACATCGCCATGCTGAATTTCTTCGCCCGCCCATGCCTTTGCGACATTCTGAAATGCCTCATCACCGCAAAACACATTGCAAAGATACGTCGCATAATCGCCCGCATTCTTTTCCACCATGGCGGCGGCCTTAACCACATTGACCACATCGGGGGCTAAACCGGCTGGGTCAAATTCATCCCATGGAATATCTTGCAGTGTCCAATGCGCCACGCAGCGCTCCCCCATAAAACAACCCGGCACCCGATGAGGGGGGGGCCGGGCCATATTATAACGATAAATTTGAAAGTCTTGGAAAGTCTTAGCTGGCCGCTGCAATCATTGCCTCAGCAATGGCCACATTACGAATGGCCTGGCTGCGGGCACCGTCGGTTTCTGCACTTTCAACGGCGGCGCGCGCAGATGTCAGGCGTTCACCGGCGGCATTGGTATCGATATCGGAAACAGGCACCGCTTCTTCCGCCAAAACAATGCATCGTTCCGGCGTTACTTCGGCAAAGCCACCAGCGACAAAAATATCGCCCTGGGCCGCATCTTCGGCACCATGGATGGCAATCACGCCCGGACGCACCTGAGAGATGAACGGCGCATGGTTGGGAAGCACGCCGAAATCACCTTCTGCACCCGGCACCACGACCATGTCGACAGCATCGGAGAACAATATTTTCTCTGGCGAAACCAGTTCAAATTCGACCTTATCGGCCATAAAGAATGCTCCCTCTTACCCTGAGTTCTACGCGGCTTCTGCGGCCATCTTTTTGGCCTTTTCAACCGCTTTCTCAATGGTGCTGACCATGTAAAAAGCAGCTTCTGGCAGATCATCATAGTCACCCTCAATGATGCCCTTGAAACCAGAAATGGTATCAGCAAGGCCGACCAGCACGCCGGGGAAACCTGTAAAGATTTCGGCGACATGGAACGGCTGTGACAGAAAACGTTGAATTTTCCGTGCCCGTGACACCACCAGTTTGTCTTCTTCCGACAATTCATCCATGCCCAAAATGGCAATGATGTCTTGCAAGGATTTGTACGTCTGCAACACGCGCTGCACACCGCGGGCCACTTCGTAATGTTCTTCACCCACAATGCGGGGATCCATGATGCGTGACGTGGAATCCAGCGGATCAACGGCGGGATAAATCCCCAATTCCGCGATTTGCCGCGACAACACGGTTGTCGCATCCAAATGGGCAAACGATGTGGCCGGTGCCGGATCGGTCAAATCATCGGCAGGTACGTAAATGGCCTGCACGGACGTGATAGACCCTTTGCGGGTTGATGTAATGCGTTCCTGCAAGTTACCCATATCTGTAGACAGGGTTGGTTGATACCCCACAGCAGAAGGGATACGACCCAAAAGCGCGGACACTTCGGAACCGGCCTGGGTAAAGCGGAAAATGTTATCGATGAACAAAAGAACGTCCTGGCCTTCTTCGTCACGGAAATATTCCGCCAAGGTCAATCCGGTCAAACCAACGCGTGCACGCGCGCCCGGGGGCTCGTTCATCTGGCCATAAACCAGCGCCGCTTTTGATTCGCCATCGAGGTTGATAACCCCTGATTCGATCATTTCATGATAAAGATCATTGCCTTCACGGGTTCGTTCCCCAACACCGGCAAACACTGAATAGCCGCCATGGGCCTTGGCAACGTTATTAATCAATTCCATGATCAAAACCGTCTTGCCAACACCGGCACCGCCAAACAGGCCGATCTTGCCGCCCTTGGAATAGGGTGCCAACAGATCAATCACCTTAATGCCGGTCACCAGAATATCGGATTCCGTTGATTGTTCCTCGAACAACGGTGCGGAACGATGAATGGGCATTTTTTTATCCGTCACAACGGGGCCGCGTTCATCAACGGGCTCGCCAATGACGTTCAGGATACGACCCAGCGTTCCCGGTCCCACGGGCACGCTAATCGGCGCCCCGGTGTCTGTCACATCTGCGCCGCGCACAAGGCCTTCTGTGGCATCCATGGCAATGGTACGAACCACTGATTCGCCCAGATGCTGCGCTACTTCTAGCACCAGACGCTTGCCCTGATTTTCGCATTCCAGCGCATTCAGGATCGGTGGCAGATCGCCATCAAACTGAACATCGACGACAGCGCCAATGATCTGTGAAATACGTCCAACAATTTTATCTGCCATTCTCAGCTCCTAGTGGAATCTTCGGTGGACCTAAACGGCCTCTGCACCGGATACAATTTCAATCATTTCAGTTGTAATGGCGGCTTGGCGCTTACGGTTATAAGTCAGTTCCAGCCGGTCAATCATTTCACCTGCATTGCGCGTCGCGCTATCCATGGCGGCCATGCGTGCACCCTGTTCGCCTGCATAGCTTTCCAAAAAGGCCCGGTAAACCTGAATGCCAAGATTACGTGGCAAAAGGTCCTGAAGGATGGTTTCTTCTTCGGGTTCAAATTCGTATATGGCCGATGGGCCAGCCGTTTCGGCATCTTCATCTGCTGCATCTTCAACCGGGAACGGGATCAATTGCTGGGCCGTAAATATCTGGGACATAATTGATTTGAACTGGTTGTAGATCAACGTACAGACATCAAATTCCCCGGCATCAAACATTTCTGCAACCCGGGCCCCTGTATCGCGGGCATCTTCAAATTGCACACCCTTGCGGGCCAGGTTTTCTAGGGTATCAACAATAATATCGTCAAAATCCCGCTTCAAACCATCACGGCCTTTGCGCCCAACACAGAGAATTTTGACGTCCTTGCCATCAGCGCGTAACCGGTTGATCTCAGCGCGAGCGCCCCGAACGATCTGGCCGTTAAAGCCGCCACACAAGCCACGGTCCGATGTCACAACCACCAAAAGATGGGTCTGATCGGCACCGGATCCGCTGAGCAGTTTAGGCGCACCGGCATTGGCACCAATGGATGCCGCCAATGACCCCAGCATACGCTCCATACGCTCTGCATAGGGACGGGCTGATTCTGCCTGTTCCTGGGCACGTTTAAGCTTCGATGCCGCCACCATCTTCATGGCCGCAGTGATCTTCTGCGTGGATTTCACGCTGACGATCCTGTTGCGAAGGTCTTTTAGATTGGCCATTGTCTAAGACTGCTTTCAGCGATTAATCAAGCAAAGGAACGGGCAAATTCATCAAGGGCAGCTTTCAGCTTTTCTTCTGTCTCAGAAGAAATTTGGCCCTCGCTTCGAATGGTCGGCATGATGTCGGCATGTTTGGAACGTAGTTCCGCCAAAGCGCCTTCCTCAAATCGACCAACATCGGCCAGCGCAATCCCGTCAAGATAGCCACGCACACCGAGATAAAGAGAGCAAACCTCTTCTTCCACGCTCATGGGCGAAAACTGGGCTTGTTTCAGCAATTCGGTCAATCGCGCACCACGGGCCAGCAAGCGCTGGGTGGAGGCATCAAGATCGGATGCAAACTGGGCGAAGGCTTCCATTTCACGATACTGGGCAAGTTCCAGCTTAATCGAACCCGCAACCTGTTTCATGGCCTTGATCTGGGCGGCAGAACCAACCCGGCTGACCGACAGGCCCACGTTCACCGCAGGACGGATACCCTTATAGAACAGTTCTGTTTCTAAAAAGATCTGGCCATCGGTGATGGAAATCACGTTGGTGGGAATGTATGCCGAAACGTCACCGGCCTGGGTCTCAATCACCGGCAATGCGGTCAAAGAACCAGAACCACTGGCTTCACCCATTTTGGCAGAACGTTCAAGAAGCCGTGAATGAAGATAGAAAACATCACCCGGGAATGCTTCACGCCCTGGTGGGCGACGCAGCAAAAGCGACATCTGGCGATAGGCCACAGCATGTTTTGACAGATCATCATAAACGATGACCGCGTGCATGCCGTTATCACGGAAATATTCACCCATGGTACATGCCGCATAAGGCGCCAAGAACTGAAGCGGAGCGGGCTCTGATGCCGTCGCTGCCACAACGATGGAATATTCCATGGCGCCCTGTTCTTCCAGCGTCTTGACGATCTGGGCAACGGTGGAGCGCTTCTGGCCGATGGCCACGTAAACACAGTAAAGTTTTTTGCTTTCATCATCGCCTGCGTTCAGGCCCTTCTGATTGATGAAGGTATCAATGGCGATGGCTGTTTTACCGGTTTGCCGATCACCAATGATCAGTTCGCGCTGGCCACGGCCAACGGGGATCAGGCTATCGATGGCTTTCAAACCCGTTTGCATGGGCTCGCTCACCGATTGGCGCGGGATAATGCCCGGTGCCTTGACCTCAATCTGATTGCGGGTCGTGGCTTCAATGGGGCCTTTGCCATCAATGGGATTGCCAAGTGCGTCAACAACGCGGCCAAGAAGCCCCTTGCCCACGGGCACATCAACAATGTCGCCCGTACGCTTGACGGTGTCGCCTTCCTTGATGGTTCGGTCATCGCCGAAAATCACGATGCCCACATTGTCGGCCTCGAGGTTCAGCGCCATGCCTTTAATGCCGCCCGGAAATTCAACCATTTCACCGGCCTGCACTTTATCAAGCCCATGGACACGGGCGATGCCGTCCCCCACAGACAAGACTTGGCCAACCTCGGCCACTTCGGCCTCGGTGCCGAAATTGGAAATTTGTTCCTTAAGAATGGCGGAAATTTCTGCCGGCCGGATGTCCATCAACCGATCCCTTTCATGGAAAGCCTAAGTTTTTGAAGTTTCGTTGCAATCGAAGAATCGACCATTTTTGATCCCACTTGCACGATCATGCCGCCGATCAACGACGGGTCAATTTTGTGTTCCAATGTCACTTTGGAGCCAAGCGCATCAGAAAGAGCCTTGGTCACCGCAGCGATATTGGCAGGTTTCATTGTGCTGGCCGATGTCACTGCGGCCGTCACTTCGCCACGGTGCGCTGCCAGGGCCGAAAGAAAGGCCCCAACCACACGATCCAACGCCATGAGACGACGGTTGCGGGCCAACAAGCCAACAAATTTGACGGTAAGTTCATTAAATTCTGCCTTTTCCGCAATGGCGGTCATGGCGCGCACCTGAGCATCCCTGCCAACAACCGGAGAGGCGATCAGGCGGGCGAAATCAGCATTGGTCGCCTCAAGATCACGCAACGCCCGAAGGTCATCTGCTACCTGATCAAGGGCATTGGCGGAATCCGCCAATTCATAAAGGGCACTAGCGTAACGTCCAGCGACGCCGCCCATGTCTTTTGACTGGGATGGCACTCGGATTTTCTCCCAAAACTTTGAATAAGGCCCGGACCAACCGGGTCTTAGCCGAATGTCGGAGCAACGGCCCCAATGCCCCTTGCGAGGCGGGCTTTTGGTAACACACGGCGTGCGGTGTTGCAACCGGGGAAGGCACTAAAAAAGCGCATATAAAGCAGAATCGGAACAAGGGCTTAGCGCGCCCCCGAATTAAGCCCGAATTACCCTGAAAAAAGGCCGAAATTAGAGGCCTAGAGGAAGCTCATGGGGTCAATGTCGACCTGAATGCGCACACCCTTTCCGGGTCGCACAGCGCCAATCCAGGCCTTTAATACCGCTTGCAACACGGTATTGCGGCTGGCTTTGACCAAAAACCGGCGCCGATGTCGGCCGCGCAGCAGCGCCAAAGCCGCCGGGGCCGGGCCCAGAATCTCCACGCCATCTACCTTTGGGCGCCCTCTACCCAACGCCCGCGCCGTTCCATCCACCTCTTTTTCAATGGGGCCTGATATAATGACTGCCGCTAACCGGCCAAAGGGGGGCATATGGGCATATTCGCGCTCGGCCTTTTCTGCTGCCAGAAAAGCCGCGCGATCACCTTCGACCAACGCCGCCATCACATCATGTTCGGGCATATGGGTCTGGATCAAGACCCGCCCGGGCTTTGATCCCCGCCCGGCGCGACCTGCGACCTGGGTCAAAAGCTGATGGGTTCGCTCAGACGCCCGCAAATCACCGCCGCTTAACCCCAAATCCGCATCCACCACGCCCACCAGGGTCAAGTGTGGAAAATGATGCCCTTTGGCAATCACCTGTGTGCCGATCAAAATATCTACCCCACCCGTTGTAATCAGGCTGATCATCTCATCCATGGCGGATGCCCCGGTCATGGTGTCGCTGGCCATGATTCGGTGCCTTGCCGTTGGGAAAAGATTGGCAACCTCTTCTGCGATGCGTTCAACACCGGGGCCGCAGGCAACAAAGCTTTCTTCCGCTTCACACTTTGGGCAGATTTCAGGCAGCCTGGGCGCATGGCCACAATGGTGACAGCTTAGCCTTGCGTTTGAACGATGTTCCACCAGCCAGGCGGAACAATTGGGACATTGCACCCGGTACCCACAGGCCCGGCACAAGGTCAACGGGGCATACCCCCGGCGATTGAGGAACAACAACACCTGTTCCCCCGCCGCCACGGTTTCACCAATGGCTTCAACCAGAGCGGGGGCCAGAAAATGCCCCGATGCGGGACGGTCTTCACGAAGATCAATCAAGGCAACCTCTGGCAAGACGGCATCCCCGATGCGTTCTGGCAATGCCAAAACGTGATACCGATCGCGTTCCACATTGACCACCGTTTCCAACGACGGCGTTGCCGATGCCAGCACCACCGGGATAGACCCAAGGTTGGCGCGCACCACGGCCATGTCCCGGGCGTTATAAAAAACACCGTCTTCTTGTTTGTAAGAACCGTCATGTTCTTCATCGACCACCACCAGCCCAAGATCGGGAAAGGGCAAAAACAAGGCAGACCGCGCACCCACCACAACCTTTGCCGTGCCCTCGGCCACGGCGCGCCAGGTCTTGCGCCGGGTGGCTGGCGACAATTCCGAATGCCACAGTGCAGGGGCCACGCCAAAGCGCGTCTCAAACCTATCAAGCCATTGGTTTGAAAGGGAAATTTCAGGAAGCAACACCAGCGCCTGATGGCCTTGTTTCAAGGCCTGCCCAATGGCTTCAAAATAAACCTCGGTCTTGCCCGAACCGGTTACCCCATCAAGCAGGGTCACCGAAAAGGCATCCGCCAATACCCGTTCGCGCAACACCCCTGCGGCCTGTTCCTGATCCGAGCTGAGCTGAAGCCCAACCTGATCTGGATCGGGAAGCGCAAAGGGCGGGGGGGGCGGTAAATCTGCCGACACCACCGCACCGGCAATTGCCAACCCCTTTATCACCTGGGCAGACGCCCCGGTCTCTGCACGAATATCGGCAAGGGTTCGGGGCGCGCCATCGGGACCATCAGACAATAAATTCAAAACACGCGTTCGCGCAGGCGTCAGGCGAAAGCCATCAGGCTGAGACCAGCCCATTGAGCGTGCATATGCAGTAACGCCCTTTTCAGGGGACAATGCTTTTGGGGCAGACATGGCCATGCGCAGAACCGCACCGGGGGCCGCCACAGAATAATTTGCCACCCAATCAATAAAACGGCGCATGACATCGGGCAGTGGCGGTGCATCCAGAATTTCGATCACATCTTTAAGCCGGGCCGCATTGATGGGCTTTGCATCCTTTTCTGGATCACCTTCTCTAGCATCCCAAACCACGCCAATGCGTTCGCGTTTGCCCAAAGGCACGCGGACAAAACTGCCAGGTTTAGGGGTTTGCCCCATCACCCGGTAATCAAACGCACCGGGCAACGCCAGCGGCAGTAGCACTGGCACCGTTTCTGGGACATCTGAATTATTCAAGGTCATTTCATGTCGATCTGATCTGGCATGGGGTCATTGCATCGGGTACACTTTAGTCATCCTGTCCCGGTCGTGCCAAGAGAACCGACCGGGGCGTCAAAAAATCAATCACGATCAGGTTTAACCAGACATGAAATTTTTTATCGATACCGCTGACATCAATGAAATTCGCGATCTTGTCGCAACCGGTTTGGTTGATGGGGCCACCACCAACCCGTCCCTGATCGCCAAGGCCGGTGGTGATTTCAAGGAAACCATCGCCGAGATTTGCGGCATTGTTGACGGCCCCGTTTCCGCAGAAGTGGCGGCACTGGATAGTAAAACCATGATCGCAGAAGGCCGGTTACTGGCCAAAATTGCATCCAACGTCACCGTCAAGGTACCCCTGACGCCTGATGGGTTGCTCGCCTGTAAAACGCTGAGCGATGAAGGCACCCCGGTCAATGTCACCCTTTGTTTTTCTGCGGGCCAAGCCATCCTTGCCGCCAAAGCCGGGGCCACCTTTGTTTCCCCCTTTGTCGGACGCCTTGATGATATCGGCCTTGATGGCATGGATTTAATTGATGAAATTTGCACCATTTATCAGGCCCAGCCCGCCTTCAAGACCGAAGTTTTGGTGGCATCCATCCGGTCTGTCGGACACATCATCGAAGCGGCCAAAATGGGCGCCGAGGTTGCCACCATCCCGCCAGCCGTACTGCGCCAACTTTACAATCATCCCCTGACCGACAAGGGGTTGGCTGCTTTTATGGCAGACTGGGAAAAAACCGGGCAAAGCGTTCTAGATTAGAGATTATGGATAAATCCACGACAAACCCTTCAGAAATTTCGGATAAACCGGACCCTAAAAAGGCCGAAACGCCCCAACAGCAGGCCACGCCCAGCTATGGCGACATCAAGGCGTTTCTCGGGGCCAACCCCGGTTATCTCGCCAAACATCCTAAAATCCTCGATGCCATTGCGCCCGAACGCCGCCACATCGATGATGACAATATCGCGGATTTCCAAAGCATTCTCATCGATCGCTTGCGGGCAGAAAACGACCAGTTGGCATCTGAACATGCGACACTGATCGCCACATCGCGCGCCAATATGACCACCCAGTCCCGCATCCATGCAGGGGCATTGGCACTGTTGGAAGCGCGCAGCTTTAACGACCTGATTCAGGCCATCACCACAGACCTTGCCGTGAAGCTTGATGTCGATGTCGTCCGGTTGATGGTCGAAGATGAAAACGGCGTTGGCGGCAACAGCATCTCAGGCATCCACATGGTCATGCCGGGCGATATTGATGCCTTGATGCAGGATGACCGCGATATCGTATTGCGCCAAAACATTGAAGGCGAAAAATCTATTTATGGCAGCGCATCCGGTCTGGTGCGCTCCGAAGCCCTGCTCCGGCTTCATGCCAGCCCCGATTCCCCAACGGGCATGCTGGCAATCGGGTCGCGCCACAAGGACCGGTTTGACCCCGGTCAGGGCACCGAGCTTTTGGGCTTCCTTGCCCGCACCCTTGAACTTTGTATTCGCACATGGCTGGGTCTGCCCCGCAAATAACGCCGACCCAATTTTTGACCGCCGATCCAGAATTACGATCGGCCATTGGGTCTTGGTCTGCCTGGCTCGCCCATGAACGCCGCGCGTCCACCCATACCCTGTCCGCCTACAGCCATGATCTTTCTGATTTTCTGGAATTTTTATTTGGCCATCTGGGCGATGGGCTGATCGGGCTTCAAACCCTGAACCTTATCAGCACCCGTGATTTCAGGGCATGGCTGGCGGCCCGGGCGGCACGCGGCATGGCAAAGGCGTCTACGGCACGGGCGTTGTCGACCCTTCGGGGATTTTTCCGTTGGCTGGAACGCAGTGATCTGGTTCACAATCAGGCGCTTAATACGCTCCGGACGCCAAAATTACCAAAAACAGTGCCCAAGGCACTTTCAGAAAACGAAGCCCTTCGCACCATTGTTGCCGCGCGTGAAATGGCCAAAGAACCCTGGGTCGGCAAACGCGATATGGCACTTTTGATCCTGCTATATGGTGCCGGATTGCGCATTGGTGAAGCCCTGTCGCTTAACCACTCGGAAACCCCAAGAGGCCCCAGCATGCGCATCACCGGCAAGGGCGACAAAGAACGCGTGGTCCCGGTCCTGCCGGTGGTGGTAGACGCCATTGCGGATTATCTGGATGCGTGCCCCCATGAATTAGGCCCCGATGACCCCCTGTTTGTGGGCGTGCGCGGCAAACGCCTTCAGGCATCCCCCGTGCAGGCGTTGGTCCGAAAACTACGCAATGCGTTGGGGTTGGCCCAAACCGCAACGCCCCATGCACTGCGCCATTCCTTTGCCACACATCTTTTGGCAGGTGGCGGCGATCTGCGCACCATTCAGGAATTGCTGGGCCATGCGTCCCTGACCACAACCCAGCGCTACACCGCAGTCGACACGGCGCGATTGGCTGAGGTTTATCGCGATGCCCATCCACGGGCACGGCGATAAGGCTTTATTTCTTTTTGCGGAATTTTTTAAACAGGCCGCCTTGTGCAAATTTTGCGGCACGGGCTTCGGCGCTATCAAACATGGCACCGTATTTGGGATAGCGTTTCTTCAACCGTATTTTCAACAATCTGAAACGCGGGTGGGCTTTCGCCAGCAAGATCAGACCCACGCATAAAAACAAAATGCCCTGTAAGATGGGCAGAAACAGGCCAAGCACCCCCAGGACCAGGAACACACAGCCCCCGACCATGAACCAACGGCGTTTTGCAGCCAATGTCATGACAATGATCCCTTCAGGCAAGCATCAAATGAGGATAATTTAGGCGTGAATCGCGCGTCCAGCAACCGCCATCGCCGCTTCTTTGACCGCTTCGTTCAGGCTGGGATGGGCATGGCAGGTGCGCGCGATGTCTTCGGCCGATGCGCCAAATTCCATCGCCAACACCAATTCTGCAATCAAGGTGCCCGCATCCTCACCCACAATATGGACCCCCAAAACCCGGTCCGTTTTGGCATCGGCCAGAATTTTAACAAATCCGTCTGAGGTGCCATTGGCCCGTGCCCGGGAATTGGCCATGAACGGAAACTTGCCCGTGGTGTAAGCCACGGAGGCAGCCTTTAATTCTTCTTCTGATCTGCCAACGGATGCGGCTTCTGGTGCGGTGTAAACCACGCCCGGAATGGCATCATAATTCACATGGGCGGTTTGACCGGCGATGATTTCCGCTGCCGCCATCCCTTCGTCTTCTGCCTTGTGCGCCAACATCGGCCCATCAATGACATCGCCAATGGCATAAATGCCGGCCACATTGGTGGCAAAATTTCCGGTTGTTTTAATGCGCCCGCGGTCATCCATTTCAACGCCCGCTTCTTTCAGGCCCAGCCCATGGGTATAGGGCACGCGGCCAATGGCCACCAAAACCACATCGCAATTGATGTCTTCTTGATCCCCACCCTTGGCGGGTGACACTGTCAGGGTGACGCCCTTGCTGGTGCTTTTTGCAGCCATAACCTTGGTGCCAAGTTTGAAATCCATGCCTTGGGTGCCAAGAATTTTCTGCATGGATTTACCCACTTCTGCATCCATGGTGGGCAGAATGGTGTCGAGAAATTCTATCACCGTAATTTTAGCGCCCAACCGGCCCCAGACCGATGCCATTTCAAGGCCGATAACACCGCCACCAACCACCACCAGATGCTTCGGCACCTTTTTCAAGGCCAGCGCACCAGTGGAAGAAACGATTTTCTTTTCATCAATTTCCACACCGGGCAGGCGGGCCACATCGGAACCCGTTGCGATTAGAATATTTTTGGCGCCATATGTTTCGGGTTTGCCTTTATCAGGGCTGACTGTGACTGATCCCGGTGCGCTCACCGCACCTTTGCCTTTAAGCCAGGTCACCTTGTTTTTCTTGAACAGAAATTCGATGCCCTTGGTCAGGTCGACCACCACCTTGTCTTTATGCTTTTGCATGGCCCCAACATCAATGGCAACGCCACTGGCCTTGATGCCGTGGGGTGCCAGATCCGATTTGGTCTGGGCATAGAGTTCGGAAGAATGCAAAAGCGCCTTGGATGGGATACAGCCAACGTTCAGGCAGGTGCCGCCCAAGGTATCGCGGCGTTCAACACAGGCCGTCTTCAAGCCCAATTGCGCCGCACGGATGGCGGCAACATAGCCGCCCGGGCCGCCGCCAATAACAACAAGATCAAAAGCATCGGGAGTATCAGCCATATCAGACATCCAACAAAATGCGTTCAGGCGCTTCGAGGCAATCTTTCACCCGGCAAAGGAAGGTAACGGCTTCGCGGCCATCGACCATGCGATGATCATAGGAAAGGGCCAAATTCATCATCGGGCGGATCACAACCTCATCATTAATGGCAATGGGCCGTTTGACGATGGAGTGCATGCCTAAAATTCCCGATTGCGGGGGGTTCAGAATGGGCGTCGATAAAAGTGATCCGTAAATGCCGCCATTGGTGATGGTAAACGTGCCCCCGGTCAGGTCATCCATGCCAAGCTTGCCACCTCGGGCACGCACAGCAAGATCAATAATTTCAGCCTCAATTTCGCCAAAACTTTTGAGATCCGCATCGCGCAGCACAGGCACCATCAGGCCCTGTTCGGTGCCCACGGCAACGCCGATATCGTAATGGTTTTTGTAAACGATTTCGTCGCCATCAATTTGTGCATTCACTTCCGGAATTTCTTTCAAGGCAACCACGCACGCCTTCACAAAGAAAGACATGAAGCCAAGCTTTACCCCATGTTTCTTCGTGAACGAATCCTGGACCTGAGAGCGGGTTTTCATAATCACGCTCATGTCTGCTTCGTTGAACGTGGTCAGCATGGCCGCCGTGTTCTGGGCCTCTTTCAGGCGCTCTGCGATGCGTTTGCGCAGACGGGTCATTTTTACCCGTTCTTCACGGGGGCCAGCAGAGGCGGCAACAGAGGCGACAGCTTCGCCTGATGGTGCGGGTGCGGGTGCGGGTACTGGTTCTGCACTCCCATCCATCGCCGCTAAAACATCGCCTTTGGTCAACCGTCCATCCTTGCCTGTGGCTGGGATGGTTGCGGGATCAAGGCCATTGTCATCCACCAGTTTGCGCACAGCTGGTGACAGCCCCATGTCTGCATTGGCAGATGCTGCTTTGGGCGCGGGGGCTGGTGCGGGGGCTGGTTCAGGTGCCTTTTCAGCTTTTGGTTCTTCTTTTGGTTCTGGTGCTGCTTTTTTGGCTGGCGCGCCGCCTTCTTCAATGCTGCCCAAAACAGCACCGACATCAACTTCGGCACCGGCTTCATGAATAATTTCCGATAACACCCCGGCACTTTTTGCATTCACTTCAACCGAAACCTTGTCGGTTTCCAGTTCCACCAGCGGTTCATCCACGGCAATCGCATCACCGGGTGCTTTGAACCATTTGGCAACGGTTGCCTCGGTCACGGATTCACCCAATGCAGGAACGACAATTTGCTGTGTCATTTATTTCACCTTTGCCTTTGCTTTTTTTCCCGCTTTTTTTCCCACTTTTTTTGGAGTCTTGCTGGCTGTTTTGGCCGAGCGAGCACGGGCACGCGTTTTTTCGGTGTTTTCCGGATGCCGTGCACCCGCACGGGCGGCACTGGCACCGGCATCGCCGGTAATGGTCAGGGCGCAATCGATCAAGGCCGCTTGTTCGGCCAGATGGCGTTTCATAAGCCCGGTCGCGGTCGATGCCGATTCAACCCGGCCCGCGTAACCCGGGCGAGTGGCTGTGACATCAAGGGTCGAGAGGATATCTTCGATGCGCCGATCAACAAATGTCCACGCCCCCATATTCCAGGGTTCTTCCTGACACCACACGACATCGGCATTGGGATAGCGCATAAATTCAACGGACAAGGTGCGCACGGGGAAGGGATAAATTTGTTCCACGCGAACAATGGCAATATCATCAATGCCCCGTTCCGCGCGTTCGGCCAGAATGTCGTAATAGATTTTGCCGGTACACAAAACAATGCGGCGCACTTTGTCATCGGCCACCAGTTTTTCCGTTTCACCCAACACCCGGTGGAACGTGGTTCCGGTTTCCATGTCGCTGAGATCAGAAACGCACAATTTATGACGCAGCAATGATTTCGGCGTCATGATAATCAGGGGTTTTCGGAAATTGCGGCGCACCTGGCGGCGCAAGACATGATAATAATTGGCTGGCGTGGTGCAATTGACCACCTGCCAGTTGTCTTCGGCACAAAGTTGCAGATAACGCTCCAACCGCGCCGATGAATGTTCTGGGCCCTGGCCTTCATAGCCATGGGGCAACAGCATCACCAGCCCCGACATGCGCAGCCATTTGCTTTCGCCCGAACACAGGAACTGATCGATGATCACCTGTGCGCCGTTTGCAAAATCGCCAAACTGCGCTTCCCACAGAACAAGGGAATTGGGATCGGTAATGGAATAGCCATATTCAAACCCCAGAACCGATGCTTCAGAGAGTGGGCTATCGATGACTTCAAACGTGGCCTGATCTTCGTCCAGATTGGCCAGCGGAATAAAGCGTTCTTCGGTATTTTGGTCAACCAGAACGGAATGGCGTTGCGAAAAAGTGCCGCGCCCGGAATCCTGGCCCGAAAGACGCACCGATGTGCCTTCCAAAACCAGCGTCCCAAAGGCCAATGCCTCTGCCGTTGACCAATCAACGCCCTTGCCGGTTTCAAACATTTTGGCCTTGGCCTTGAGCTGGCGCTCAATACGGGAATGAACCGCAAGGGTGCCCGGTACGCGCACCAGCCCTTTTGCGACCTTTTTCAGAAAGCTCGGCTGAACGGCGGTTTGACCACGGCGGTCTTCGCCCGATGCAATTTCGAATCCCGTCCATGCGCCTTCCAGCCAATCGGCCTTGTTTGGCTTGAACGAGGTAGATGCTTCAAAATCGACTTCCAGTTCTGCACGGAAAGCCGCAATTTCGGCACTGGATTCTTCTTTTGTCATAACCCCGCTTGCGGCAAGGTGCGCTGCATACAGTTCAACCACCGGGGGATGCTCGGCGATGCGCTGATACATCAAGGGCTGGGTAAAGGAAGGCTCATCCCCTTCGTTATGGCCAAAACGGCGATAACAGAACATGTCGATGACCACGTCTTTTTTAAATTTTGCCCGGTATTCCGTAGCAATTCTGGCAACATGCACTACGGCTTCGGGATCATCGCCATTCACGTGCAGGGTTGGTGCCTGAATGGCCTTTGCCATGTCTGACGGGTAAGGCGAAGACCGGCTGTAATGGGGTGAGGTGGTAAATCCGATTTGATTGTTAACAATCAAATGCACCGTGCCCCCGGATCGATAGCCTTTAAGATCTGATAGCGTAAAGGTTTCGGCCACCGGGCCTTGGCCCGCAAAGGATGCATCGCCATGCATCAAAATTCCCATGACCTGTTCGCGTTCAACATCGCCGCGCTGGGCCTGCTTGGCTCGAACCTTCCCTACCACCACCGGGTCCACTGCTTCTAAATGCGATGGGTTGGCGGCCAGAGACAAATGTAGCTTACGGCCATCAAATTCCCGGTCTGCAGACGTGCCAAGATGATATTTCACATCGCCTGATCCCTGCACATCATCGGGATTGGCAGCACTGCCCTGAAATTCGGAAAAGATCGCCCTAAAGGGTTTTCCCATGATATTCGCCAAAACGTTTAGCCGCCCGCGATGGGGCATGCCAAAGATAATTTCTTCCACACCCAGACGGGACGCCGAATGCATGATTTCCTCCAGGGCCGAAACCATGGCTTCGCCACCATCAACGCCAAAGCGTTTGGTGCCGGTGTGTTTAACGTGAAGGAAATGCTCAAATTCCTGAGCCCGAACCAAATGACTGAAAATTTTACGCTTTTCATCGGCGCTGAAATCCGGCTGGTTTCGCGTACTTTCCACCCGTTCCTGAATCCAGGCTTTTTCATCGGGCGTTTGAATGTGCATGAATTCAACACCGACCTTGCCGCAATACGTGGCCCGAACAATCGCCAAAATTTCACGCAAGGTCGCGGTTTCCAAACCCAACACATGATCAATAAATATATCGCGATCATAATCAGCTTCGCTAAACCCATAGGCTTCGGGGTCCAGTTCGGGATGGGTGCCGTTGTCTTCAATGCCCAAGGGATCAAGATCGGCCATTAAATGCCCGCGCACGCGATAGGCACGGATCAGCATCAAGGCCCGAATGGTATCAAGGGTGGCGTGCCTTACGGCCTCTGCATCCAACGCCGGACCAGAACCAGATGACGGTGACTTTTCCAAAGGGGCCGACAACTGTTCATCGGGCACATCCCGTGTGGTGCGCGGCGCCCAGCTGGCACCTTCGATTTCTTTCAGGGCTTCGGTGGCGTTTTCTTCAAGGCCCGAAAAATAGGCCTGCCAATCGGGATCAACCGACGAAGAATCCTTCAGATATCGGGCGTAAAGGTTTTCAATGAAGGCCGTGTTAGGCCCTGACAGAAAGCTCTGCTGTTCTAGTTTCGATGCCATAACGAAGCGGGTTTTATCCGCCCTTATCTGGTTGTTAACCTAAATTTACAGTTAAAAATACCAGCGGAAGCCTAACAAAACCTTATTTTTTAAAGGCTTGTGCCATTGTGCTGCCAAGGGCGGCGGGCGATTTTGCCACTTTGATCCCAGCCTTTTTCAAGGCTTCGATCTTGTCCTGAGCACCACCGGTACCACCGGAAATAATAGCCCCCGCATGGCCCATACGCCGACCCGGCGGGGCGGTTTGGCCCGCAATGAAGCCCACAACCGGCTTTTTCGTCTTTGATGACTTAATAAAGGCCGCTGCCTCTTCTTCTGCAGACCCACCAATTTCACCAATCATGATGATGCCTTTGGTTTCCTTATCTGCCACAAACATTTCCAGACATTCGACAAAATCAGTGCCATTGACCGGATCACCACCAATACCAATACAGGTGGTTTGGCCAAGGCCCACTGCCGTCGTTTGCGCAACCGCTTCATAAGTAAGGGTGCCAGAGCGTGAAACAATACCGATTTTACCACGGGAATGAATGTGGCCCGGCATGATGCCAATTTTGCATTCACCCGGCGTGATAATCCCCGGACAATTGGGGCCGATCAATCGGGTAGGTGAACCTTCAAGGGCACGCTTTACCCGCACCATATCAAGAACAGGAATGCCTTCGGTGATGCAGATCACCAGAGGAATTTCTGAACCCACGGCTTCTAAAATGGCATCAGCGGCGAATGGCGGGGGCACATAGATAACAGATGCATTTGCACCGGTTTTTTCCACAGCCTCGGCAACTGTATTGTAAACCGGAAGATCAAGATGGCGCGTGCCACCCTTGCCCGGTGTTACCCCACCAACCATTTTGGTGCCGTACGCAATGGCTTGCTCGGAATGAAAGGTGCCTTGGGACCCTGTGAACCCCTGGCAAATAACTTTGGTATTTTTGTCGACCAGAACTGCCATTAGGCTGTCTCTTTTACTTGGGCCACGATCTTCTTCGCAGCATCATCTAGGTTATCGGCGGAAACAATGGAGAGGCCAGATTCGTTCAGAATTTTCTTGCCCAATTCCACATTGGTCCCTTCAAGACGCACCACCAGGGGAACATGCAGGCTAACCTCGCGTGCGGCACTAACCACCCCTTCGGCGATGACGTCGCAGCGCATGATACCGCCAAAAATATTGACCAGAATGCCCTCAACGTTGGGATCAGACAGGATCAGCTTAAATGCCGTGGTGACCCTTTCCCGTGTAGCGCCACCCCCAACATCCAGAAAGTTGGCCGGTGATCCACCGTAAAGTTTAATGATGTCCATGGTTGCCATGGCAAGGCCCGCACCATTGACCATGCAGCCAATATTGCCATCAAGCTTGATGTAATTGAGATCATGCTTTGATGCTTCCAGCTCTGCTGGATCTTCTTCGGCCTCATCGCGCAATTCAGCGACGTTGCCATGGCGGAAGAGTGCGTTGTCATCGAAATTCATTTTTGCATCCAGCGCGATAACATCGCCCGAACCCGTCACCACCAGCGGGTTGATTTCCGCCAGCGAACAATCAAGCCCCATAAAGGCTTCATAAAGCGCCATCATAAATTTGACACCATTGCGAATTTGGTCACCTTCAAGGCCAAGCCCAAAGGCCAGCTCGCGCGCATGATAGGGCTGCATACCGGTGGCTGGATCAATGGCCACCTTGATAATTTTTTCAGGGGTTTTTGCGGCGACCTCTTCGATTTCCATGCCGCCTTCAGTGGACGCCATAACCGTCACCCGAGACGTGACCCGGTCGATCAAAACACCAAGATAAAGTTCGCGGGCAATGTCGCAGCCTTCTTCGACATAGATGCGTTTGACTTCTTTTCCTTCCGGCCCGGTCTGGGGGGTAACAAGCTGCATGCCGAGGATATCTTTGGCCGTCGATGCGACTTCCTTGATGGATTTAACCACCTTGACGCCACCGCCCTTGCCACGGCCACCGGCGTGAATTTGGGCTTTGACGACCCAAACAGACCCTTTGAGGTCGCGGGCGACTTTTTCCGCTTCTTTGACGGTATAGGCAACGCCTCCACGGGGGACTGCAACGCCGTATCCGGCCAGCAGGCCCTTGGCCTGATATTCATGGATGTTCATAACGTATTGCTACTTCCAAATATTTTGAAACAGGCAGCAAAATCACCAACCTGGAAAGGATTTATGGTTAACTTAACACCCGAAACCCTTTAAGCAACCGTTAAACCGGGGCATTTTTGGTCCAAAAAAAGCCGCAAAACCCCTTTTCAAGCAAAGGGGTATGCTAATTATTTCTTTTTCTTGGAAGCCTTCTTTGCCGCAGGCTTCTTTTTGCTCAAAAGCTTGGCAACATCGCGGTTAAGAACCTTCACAGCACTGACGGATTTCTTGAAGGCTGTCTTTTCAGAGGCCGAAAGGGGAATTTCAACGATCTTTTCGACGCCCTTCGCGCCAATAACCGTGGGAACACCAACATAAAGGCCTTTGACCCCATATTCGCCCGAAAGATAGGCCGCACAAGGCAACAACCGCTTTTGGTCATTCAAATAGGCCTCGGCCATCCGAATGGCCGATGATGCGGGGGCATAAAAAGCCGATCCGGTCTTGAGAAGCCCGACAATTTCAGCGCCGCCATCCCGGGTGCGCTGAACGATGTCATTAATACGCTTTTGCGTGGTCCAGCCCATCTTGACCAGATCAGGCAATGGAATGCCACCAACGGCCGAATAGCGCGGCAGGGGCACCATGGTGTCGCCATGGCCACCCAGCACAAAGGCTGTCACGTCTTCGACGGAAACCTTGAATTCTTCGGCCAGGAAAAAGCGGAACCGCGCTGAATCCAGAACCCCGGCCATGCCCACAACGCGCTGGTGGGGCAGGCCCGATGCATCACGAAGCACCGAAACCATGACATCCAAAGGATTGGTGATCACAATCACAAAAGCCTTGGGACAATATTTCTTGATGGCCTTGCCAACAGTGGTGACGATGCTGGAATTGATGCCAAGAAGGTCATCGCGGCTCATGCCCGGCTTGCGGGCCAGACCGGCGGTGACAATCACCACATCGGAATTTTTAATGGACGCGTATGAATTTGCGCCCTTGATAGAAGCATTGAAGCCTTCGACCGGAGCCGATTGAGAAAGATCAAGCGCTTTGCCCTGAGGCATGTCCTTGACCACATCAAACAGGACAATATCGCCCAGTTCCTTGATACCAGCGAGATGAGCCAGAGTACCGCCGATATTGCCGGCGCCAATGAGTGCGATTTTACTGCGAGCCATGATTGCTTCCTTACATGCGGGGGATGGGCCAATAGACGGGCTGGTATTTAGCCCGAATCGTCAACAGGATCAAGGTTTACGGTATTTCGACCACCATCTGGCCGGTGCCTGCCTGCGTTTCGGCCCCCTGATGGGCCAAGGCCAGATCATCAAGGGGATGAACCCCGGCGATGCGGTGGGTAAGCGCACCATCATTTGCGGCACGCATAATGTCATCACAAGCCGCGTTTTTGGCCGCATCGGACATGGTGTAGCAAAAGATAAAATGCATGGACATGTTCCGCGCCCGCCTGGGGCTGACGGTAATGGTGGCCTTGGGTTGGGACGCAGATGCATAGGACGCAATAATGCCCCCTTCGGCCAGAATTTTTTCATTGATGGCCATGTTGCCACCGAATTCAATTTCTGTAACGCGGTCAACCCCGATGCCGTCGGTTGCCGCCAGCACCGCTTCGGCGACATCCTCGAACCGATCAATCACACAATCAGCACCCAGTGCGCTCACGGCATCTCTTTTTTCTGCACTGGAAGCCGCACCGATCACGCGGGCACCGCCCCATTTGGCAAATTGCACACAATAGGCCCCCACCCGAGAGGCAGCCCCTGGCACATAAACCGTCTTGCCCGTAACGGGGCCATCCATGAACACCGCACGGTGGGCCGTCATGGCCGGAATGCCCAAACAAGCCCCGTCATTAAACGATGCGCTTTCGGGCAAAAGGCGCACCTGAAATTGCGGCAAGCTGATATATTCAGCCGCCGTCCCAAACGCGCGGCCATACTGGGCTTCGAACACCCAAACCCGGTCCCCGACCGTAAACCCGGATGTGCCCGCACCAAGCCCGGCAACCACGCCCGCCCCATCGGAATGGGGAATGATCCGGGAAAATCCCATGGGCGCCTTAACATTGCCCCGGCGTTTGTAATCCGATGGGCTGATGCCGGAACTGTGCAGGCGAATTAAAACCTCACCCGCACCCGGTTCCGGGGTTGGCATATCACCAACGTTAATGACGTCCTGTGCAGGGCCAGCGAGTTCATACCATCCAGCGCGCATCAATTTTTCCCCTAATCCTAGTCTAGAAAATCAAGGCCGATATCCACTGCCGCCGACGACTGGGTCATGCGGCCCGATGAAATAAAATCGACCCCGGTTTCCGCTTTTTCACGAACCGTGTCCAGGCGCACGCCGCCGGAACATTCGATCCGGCAACGGCCTGCGACAATTTCCACGGCCTGTTTCATCATGGAGGCTTCCATGTTGTCCAACAAGATCATGTCGACCTTGGACGCAGCAGCTTCAGCCACTTGTTCCAGGGTATCGCATTCAACCTCGATCACCGTCAGCGCCGGAGTCGCGCGCTGGGCACGCTCAACCGTAGCCGTCAGGCTGCCAGCGGCGGCAATGTGGTTGTCCTTGATCAGCACGCCATCATCCAGACGGATGCGATGGTTGCGCGCGCCACCTGTGAAGCTTGCATATTTGGCAAGGTTACGAAGCGTCGGGATGGTCTTGCGGGTATCAATCATGGTGGCCGGTGTGCCTTCAACCGCCTCCACATATTTCCGGACTTCTGTCGAAATGCCAGAAAGATGCTGAAGAATGTTCAGCGCCGTCCGCTCGGCCGCCAAAATGGACCGGGCATTCCCGGAAACCGTGGCCAGGATCGTGCCCTTGGCAACCTTTGCGCCATCTTCGACCTTTTTCACACCTTCGAAATCATCCACCATCATTTCAAAGGTCTGCATGGCGATATCAATGCCACAGACGACAATTTCTTCGCGCGCCACCATAGACGCCTGAAAGACGGCGTCTGCGGGAATGGTGATATTGGTGGTGAGATCGCCGCGCCCGATGTCTTCTTCGAGTGCGCGATCGATGAAATCTTCAATATCATCGGGATCAAGCTGCATAAGATTATCCTTTGGTGCTGTGTTTGTGGCCGTGGCTTTAAGCCGTCGAATGAATGTGTTCGAGGGCTTTGTACTCCTTCGTCTGCATCTCAATCAACCGTGAAGCGGTGCGCTGAAATTCAAAGCTGCCATCCCCCGCAGGATAGAGCGCCACGGGCGCGCCTGCTGCCGAACAAATAAGTTTCACCCTATGCTCATAAAGTGCATCGATTAAAACCACAAAGCGCGCCGCCCGATCGCGGGTTTCTGGCCCCATAAGGGGGATATCGGAAATAATGACCGTATGAAATTCCTGGGCGATGGCCAGATAATCCCCGGCCCCCAACGGGCGCGCGCACAGGTCTTCAAAGCTGAACCGGGCCGTGCCACGGGCAGCCATGGGCACGGCGATTTCGCGCCCCTGTGCCGCCAAGGTAACCCCTTCACCTTCCGGCATTTCGCCGTCATCATCTTCAACCAGATTACAAAAGGCCTCATCCAGTTTGCCATTGCTGCCCTCATCAAGGGGCGAAAAATAAACATCCATATCGCGAAGCCGCATCAGACGATAATCGGTCTCTCCATCCATGTGCACGGTTTCAAACTGATCCTTCAAAAGGGCGATGAAGGGCAGAAACAATTCCCGTTGCAGACCATTTTCATAAAGCGCGTCCGGTGCCCGGTTCGACGTTGCAACCACCACCACGCCTTGGTCCAAAATGGCTGCGAACAATCGGGACAGGATCATGGCATCGGCAATATTGCTCACCTGAAATTCATCAAAACAAATCAACAGGGATTCCCGGGCGATCTCTATGGCCAACGCTGGCAGGGGATCAGATTTTTCGGCCATCAACGGATCATTGCGCCATGCGTGCAGGCGGTCATGCACCTCCAGCATAAAAGCATGGAAATGAACGCGGCGTTTGCGATCACCAACCACTAAAGCTGATTCAAAAAACATGTCCATCAATGCAGATTTGCCGCGCCCAACGCCGCCATAGATGTAAATGCCCCGGGGTGCTGCCGCATCACGGCCAAAGGGCAGCCATTTTTTCCATCCCCGCCCATGGCGTGGATCAAACGCTGCCAGTTCGCTGCGCTTAGCCTCCAACACCGCAACCGTGCGTTCCTGAATTGGATCGGCGTTGAGGTCCCCGTTTTCAATCTGGGACTGGTATAGGGAAACAAGATCATTGGTCATTATTTTTTCGGCGTGGGTTCCATCTTTGACGCGCGTGCCGCGCGTGACGCGCGATGCCCGATATACAAATTAGAGACAATGATGACCCCAGCCCCCAAAAACGTCCAGTAGCTTGGGAATTCATTAAACAAAAGAATGCCCCAGGCCACGGCAAAAATCAGGCGGACATATTCAAACGGTTCCACCACCGTTGCTTCACCGGCACGCAATGAATAAACGATACATGTCTGCGCCGCCGCCCCCAATGCGCCCATCAATGCAAGCCATACCAATTGTTCCAAACTGGGAGTCACCCAGAAAAACAAGGCCGGGACAAACAAGACCACCGTCGATACCACAGAATAATAAATCAGGATGGTTGATGAATCCTCGGTCGTTGAGAGTTTTTTGATGCAAACATGGGACAGACAAAAGAACAGGGCCGAACCAACGGCCGCCGCTGCCCCCAGATCAAAGACGCCACCAAAGCCCGGGCGAACCATGACCAAAATGCCCAGAAAGCCCACCACCGTGGCAATTGATCGGCGCGGCTTGAATCCTTCGCCTAACAAGAACATGGCAACCATGATCATAAATAAGGGCCGGGTAAAAGAAAGTGCCGTGGCATCGGCAAGAGAGATGTGGGTGACCGCATAAAAGACGCAAAAGCTGGCCGTTGCCCCCAATATGCCCCGCAACAAATGCAGGCCCGGGCGTTTGCTTTTAATCCCCTTCAATCCCAAACGCAGTGCAAATGGCAAAACCGTCAGCGTGCCAAACAGGGAGCGAAAAAATGTCAGCTCAACCGCGTGAATTTCATCCCCAAGGGATTTGCCAATGACCTGCATGGAAATAAACACCACGGTCGATGCCATCATCCAGATGGCACCCCGTGTGTTCCCTGACAACGCCTTCCAGCGGGTTTGAAATCCTGTTACTGATTTGGCGGTCATAATTTCTGGATCAATTACTGGGTGCCGGGAACGGGAATTTCAAGCTTTTGCCCGCGGCCCATGTCGGTGCATTTGTCATAGACCCATTTTGCAATGGCAAGGTCCGATGCGGCAGTGCCGTTGTTGTTGGCATGATAGGTGATTTCTTCATCCGATGTGCGGCCCGGATGGGTGCCTGCAATGACTTCACCCAGTTCCACGATCTTGTCCCAAGTAATGACACCGGCCTCAATGGGCTCAATCAAGCCGGCTTGTTGATCCTGAACCACAGATTCGCGCCAATTGGTGACAATAAATGATGCCCGTTCACAGGTGCGGTCATCGTTTTCACGCCGCCCCGATTCCAGCCAGCCACCCTTGACCAGCGCATTGTTCGATCCCACCACGGTAACCACATGCTGGCCCGGTTCTAACCAGTCCCCATCAAAAACGGGCACGTTGGAATTGGTCGCACAAATCACAATATCAGAATCCTTACAAACCAACTGGGGGTCTGACAGGTCTTCGAATTCCGCATCCACCAAGGGGCCCAGTTTTTCAATAAACGCCTTGCGGTTAGCTGGATCGCGGGAATAAATCTTAAAGCGCTTCACTTTTCTTTCTTCCGCTGCCGCCAGAACCTTGTGCAAGGCCTGGCCGCCCGTGCCATAGACCCCGACAATTTCGGAATCTTTGCGCGCCATATGGCGGATGCCCACCCCGGTGGTGGCCGCCGTGCGCAATGCCATGACAGAAGAAAAGCCCACCCGCTTGTCGGTAATTTCACCAACCATAATTGATTTCAGATGCGCCGTTTCCGCATCCCACAACAAATAGACCGGATGTTCGCGATAAGGATAAACCTGATTGTTCGGGTCATGCGAAACAGATTCCGCCCGGGTCAACGACCCGATCACGCCAAGGGAATCGATGCCGCCGGGAAAATTGGAAACACGCACCCCTTGGGGGGAATGCACGCGCCTGCGCGGGGCATTGATAATGGGATATTTGGCCGCATCGGCGTAACCCTGATCGACCAAATCAATGGCATCTTTCATTGTGATGACATCTTTGACGTCACTGGGCCCTAAAAACAGGACAGAATTCATATTCGATGTATCACTCATAACAACTTCCCCTTAAACAACCTGACGTGAACCCCTTATGATCCATCTGTTTTAAGGATTTAGGGCACATTCCGCAAGCAAGCCAATATCGTGTTGTTGCCAGCCACCGGAGCGATTATCCTGAATATCAAAATTCAAGGGGGGAATTATGCATAAATTCATCACCATGACGGCATTTTCGGGACTTCTCGTCTCAGCAATGTTGGCCACAACGCCCACACTTGCCCAATCATCGCGATCGGTGATCAACCCCACCGCATTGCAGAAAAAAATCGCTGTCATCTTGAAAATGCCCCATCGCAGCGCCAAAAACCGGCGCCGTGATCGCAACCGTGACCCTGTCCGCGCCATGGAATTTTGCCGCCTGAAAGACAATATGAAGGTCCTTGAATGGGGACCGGGCCGGGGCTGGTACACCGAAATTCTGGGCGTGCTTTTAAAAGACCGGGGGCAGCTTTATGCGTCCAACCGCGCCGTATCTTTAAAGCGCCTGAACAAATTGCTAAAATCGCCCTTGATGCGTGCCGTTAAAAAACTGCCCGTCAAAGTGATCCGCCATCCCATCACCCATGACATCACCATTGATACGCTGGATTTTGGCATGCGCGATGCCGATATGGCGCTGAACATTCGTGAATATCACAATCTGGATATGAAGACCGTCGATAAATTTAACGCAGCCACCTATCAGGCCCTAAAACCCGGCGGCTATTACTGCATCATTGACCACACCCGGCGTCATATGGGACCAGACACCAATGAAAATCGCCGCCGCATGGACCCGGTCAAGATCATCAAACAGGTGCAAGACGCCGGTTTCAAATTCGTGGACTACACCAACCTGTTCCTGCGCCTAGATGATGAATTGCGGTTCGAAGTGGGCCGCAAAACCGTGCGCGGCAACACCGACCGCTTCACCCTTTTATTTCAAAAACCACAAAGCTAATTCACGGCGTTAAGGAAAAACCATGGCAGATACAGACGACAGCAAGATCACCGGGCTTTTGGGCCGCGACTTTAAACGCAGTTTGGCGGCGGGAAATTTAAATCTGTGCATGACGGTGCGCTATTCCCGCACCATCGAAATCGCCCAGGTGACCCGATTGGCCGGTTATGATGCGTTGTATTGTGATCTTGAACACAGCGCGCTGACCATTGATCAGGTGTCGCAAATTTCTATGGCCGCCGCCATGAGCGGGATTGTGCCGCTGGTCCGGGTCCCCTGTCATGGGCATCATTATATCAGCCGGGTTCTGGACGGCGGTGCCCATGGGGTGGTTGTGCCCCATGTGGATACCGTCGATGAAGCCAAAGCCTGCGTTGATGCGTGCCGCTATCCGCCCATGGGCGGGCGGTCATTGACCGGGCTTGGCCCATTGGCCGGGCAATCGGTGGGCACCACCGATGCGTATCGGTTGATCAATGAAAACACCGTTTTAATTGTCATGCTGGAATCGCCAGAAGCGATCAAAAATGCCGATGCCATCGCCGCCGTAGAAGGTGTTGATATGTTGCTGATTGGCACCAATGATCTGTGCATGGAAATGGGCATTCCCGGCCAGCTGGATTCTGATCAGGTGCGTGATGCCTACCAAACCACGGCGGATGCCTGCAAAAAACACGGTAAGGCTTTGGGCATTGGCGGCATTAAAGAAGGCCCGATGCTGGATGCCATTTACGCCATGGGTGGGCGGTTTATCATGGGCCGGGTCGATGGCGTGCTGATGTCCATGGCCGCCACCACAGAGGTCAAGACCCTGCGCAAGTTAGGGTCTTAGCCTTTAAGTTTTTCGTGCTGGTGTTTTTCAGGTGCTTCGCCGCCCATCAAGACAAACGCCAACCGGCACGTGTCATCGCTGCGGTTTTCCCAGCCATGCCAGGTGGCGCGCTGCACCAAAATGTCGCCGGCACTTAGGGCCACTTCTTCATCATCGTCTAGATGCATGACGCAATTGCCCTCTAACACGATGCAATAATCCAGCGTGTCGGTGCGGTGCATGAAGGCATCCTTTTTGGGGGCCAGTTCCAGAATGCGCAAGATGGTCCCTCTGGGCTGGGGGGCCAGCCCCATTTCCTTCATGGCCGGATCATCATCGCCGGACACTGCGGCTGGGGAATCTTCGGTCGCCCACATGACGCAGCCCGAGTGTCCCGATGGCATCACTTTGACATTGCTCATCAACCCATCGCGTTCAACGATCGCCTTGCCGTCCTTATCATGGCCGGTCACAACCCTGCGGATATCCATGTCTTATTCTCCTGAAACGATTATATGACTTGATTGTAATAGCTAAGATCAATGTAGCGGGCGTGATCGGTCAGTTTTGGCCCATCGCCATAGCGCGAGCGCAGATCCAGAACCGTATCAACGCCGTCTGGCAAAATGGCGCCCTTAGGCGTCAGGCCAGAACGCGGGTTTAAAAGGTTTTTCAAAACGCCACCGGCAACGGCTGGTTTGATGGCGGGCATGTTGCGCAGCAAAATCTCAATGGCTTCATCCTGATTTTCTGGATCAAACACCCAGTCCAGCCCATCAAGATAGCCCCGGATGTAGCCCTTTACCGTATCGGCGTTATCTGCGGCCCATGCGCGGCTGGCGGCAAAAGACCCGCCTTGATAACAATCAAACAAATCGGTGCTGGTTTGAAGCACGTTAAAGCCCTGGGATTGGGCCATGGCTGTGAAGGGCTGGATGGTCAGGGTGCCCGCGGTCTTGCCTTCGCGCACCGATTCCCATCGCTGTGGGGTGGCCCCAACGGTGACCATTTCATAATCATCTGATTTAAGCCCGGCGCGCGCCAGCATTTCATACAGCACAAAGGCGAACCCCGTAGACAACGCATCCAATGCCAAAGATTTACCCTTTAGATCATCAAAGGTTTTTACATCCGGTGCGGTGACCAGCGCCAATTGCACCTGTGATGCCCCCATAAAGGCAAACAGGTCGGGCGTGCTTTCAGGTTTATAGACCCCTGCATCTTCTTGATAGGCGACCACATTATCAAAGGCGGTGCCCGCAATCTGGAAGGTGCCGTTGATCAGGTTTTCAGCCTGATAGGCAGAATTTGGCGTGGTCGACAAATTGACAGCAACGCCTGCTTTTTCGAAGAAGCCTTTTTCCTGGGCAGCGAAAATGGGCAGGCTGGGGGCGCCCGGGAAACAGATCAACTCAATGGCTTTTGTTTCGCTCACGTGAAATTATCCTTGTTTGTGAATTGCGCGCCAAACCGATTGGGGTGTTGCGGGCATTTCCAGATGGTCAATGTTGTAATCATGAAGTGCGTCAACAATGGCGTTGATGATCACCGCCGGTGCCGGGGTGGTCCCGCCTTCGCCGCCGGCCTTGATGCCAAGCGGGTTGGTGGGCGAGAGCACTTCGACAATTTCTGTGTTTAAAAAGGGCAGGTTGTTGGATTTCGGCATGCCGTAATCCATGAACGACCCCATCAAGGGCTGTCCCGTTTGTGGGTCGATGTAACATTGTTCCCACATGGCCTGACCAACGCCCTGGGCAATGCCGCCATGGGTTTGGCCATGAACGATCAAGGGATTGATACACCGCCCAACATCATCCACCGCCGAATAGCGCGTGATAACGGTGCCGCCGGTATCTGGGTCCACCTCTATTTCACAAACCGCACAGCCATTGGGAAACACCTGTTCGTGCATTTCATTGTCCATGACAACGGCCAAGCCATCGGAAAGTTCATCGGGCAATTCCAAAAGGGATGCTTCTTTCGCCAGTTCCAGAAAGCCAAGGGTCTTGTTGCTATCGGGTGCGCTGAACAGCCCGTCGTTAAAATCGATCTGGTCGGCCGGGACTTTAAACACCAAACCAGCAATAGCCTTGCCTTTGGTGATCAGTGCCTTACCCGCCATTGACATGACTGTTCCCGCATGGCGCATGGACCGGCCCGAATGGGACCCGCCGCCCAAAGTAACAATATCGGTATCGCCGATAATGATCTGGATCAAAGACACCGGGACATGCAACAGATCAGAGACCACCTGGGCAAAACTGGTTTCATGGCCCTGCCCGCTGGGCTGGGTGCCAATCACCACATCGACGCTGCCTTCTGGCTTGATCGTGATCTCTGTGCGTTCTTTTGGGGCGCCGGTGGATGATTCAACATAATTGGCAATGCCTTGACCCAATAATTTGCCCCGGGCCTTTGCTTCGTCGCGCCGCGCCTCAAAGCCATCCCAATCGGCGATTTTCATGGCCAAATCCATGTTCACTTCATAGGTGCCACTGTCATAAAGGGTGTTCATCGGGTTCCGATAAGGGAACACATCCGGGGTCAGGAGGTTCTTGCGCCGTAGTTCAATTTTATCAATGCCCAAATCTTTGGAAATCAGCTCGATCATGCGTTCAATGACAAAATTAACCTCTGGCCGCCCCGATGACCGATAGGCCTGAGTCGGCATGGTGTTGGTAAACACCCCAAGGGCGCGCATGGTGGCCACGGGAATGTTGTAGCCCGCCGTGATCAGGGCAGAGCCCTTGGCCAAGGGGGACAACGACACACAGCGCGCGCCGACATTAGAAATGTTTGTCGCCCGCATGGCCAAAAAGGTGCCGTCCTTTTTCAGGGCTAATTCAACCCGGCTGACCAGATCGCGGCCCTGATAATCGCTGAGGAAGGCTTCGGACCGGGTTGCCAGATATTTCACCGGGCGCTTTAATTTTTCAGATGCCCACAGCACCAGACCAAATTCCACATAGATCCGGTTGCGGGTGCCAAAATTGCCGCCCACGTCATAAGACAACACCCGGATTTTTTCCCGATCAACCCCCAACACCGCGGCCATTTCGCCTTTTTGGCGAACCGCACCACCGCTGCCCGCGTACAAGGTATAGCGCCCGGTTTCACAATTATAATCCCCAAGGGCCGCGCGGGGCTCCATGGGCACGCCGGTGACGCGGCCAATGTTAAATTCGCGCTTAAAAACATGATCGGCGGCATCGAAAGCCAGATCGGTCGCGGCCACATCGCCAAAGGTTGTGTCGACCAGAATATTATCCGTCGCTTCATCCCAAACGCTGGGGGCACCCGCCTCAATGGCATCTTCGGAATGAAGGACCCATGGCAGTTCTTCGTAATCCACCTCTACCAATTCGGCAGCATCCATGGCCTGGGCCTTGGTTTCTGCCACCACCATAACCACGGCTTCGCCCACATGGCGGGCACGATCTGTGACCAACAACATATTGGGGCCATCAAAGACCTTCGCCCCACCGGGGCCGGTCAGCTTCATATCAAACTTTGTCGACGGCACCGGGGAATGGGGAATTGGAACCAACCCATCGGCCAGACAATCCGCACCGGTGTAAACCCCAAGCACCCCGGGCATGGCCAGTGCTGCATCTTTGTTCACACCCAAAATTTTAGCATGGGGATGGGGGCTGCGCACCATAATGGCATGAACCTGGCCTTCCAGGCTGAAATCGTCAGAAAATGCGCCCGCACCGGTCAATAACCGGTGGTCTTCTTTGCGCCGGATCGGCTTGCCGATGGCCCTAAACCCGTCATCTCCAGGGGTTTCAAGCTCTGTTTCAAATGTGTCAAAATCACCAGACATGGGTATGGATCGCTCCCTATGGACTTCGCCGTCTTAAATACTTAATTTCAGGCACCGAATGATGCGCAATATGTAGCGCAATCGGGGGCAACTGGAAACCGGCCTGATTACAATTTTTGGGCAAAACAAAAATATATTGGAGAGACCATGGCAAATGCCTTCCCCAAACGGGGCTATCGCGACCTGCAAGAACACCTTAAGGCGCTCGATGAAGCCGGACTTTTGGTTACCATTGATGAACCCGTCAACAAGGACACAGAGCTGCACCCGCTGGTGCGCTGGCAATATCGTGGCGGCATCCCCGATGCTGAGCGTAAGGCCTTTCTGTTTACCAATGTCACCGACGCGCGGGGGCGCAAATTTGACATCCCCGTGGTGGTTGGCGCATTGGCGGGCAATCAGGAAATTTATCGCATTGGCATGAATGTCCCCCTCGAAGAGATTGGCCCAACCTGGGAACGCGCCATGAATGCGCCCATTCCCCCCAACGTGGTTGAAGAAGCGCCTTGTCAGGAAACCGTCATCACCGGGGCAGACCTGATTGGCGAAAACAAGGGCCTCGATGCCCTGCCCGTACCCATTTCAACGCCCGGCTATGACGCCACGGCGTATTTTACGGCCACCAATGTTGTCACCCGCGACCCCGATACCGGGGTCCAGAACATGGGCACCTATCGCGCCGGCCTGAAGGCATCCAACCGTCTGGCCGTGCGCATGGCATCGCGCACCGGTGGGGCGGGCGGTTATTTGCATTGGGTCAAATATCAAAAACGCGGCGACAAAACCATGCCTTGCGCCATTGTTGTCGGTGCACCCCCGGCGGTGGCCTATCTTGGCCCGCAAAAATTAAGCCCCGATCGCGATGAAGCAGAGGTCGCCGGTGCCTTGATGGGCGCACCCATCAACATGGTAAAATGCAAAACCAATGACCTGATGGTGCCGGCCGAAGCCGAAATGGTGATTGAGGGATTGGTGGACACCGAATATCTGGAACCCGAAGCACCCTTTGGGGAATCCCACGGCCATATCGCGCTGGAAGATTACAACATGATCTTCGAAGTGACCGCCATCACCATGAAGAAAAAGCCGGTGCTGGTATCAATCATTTCCCAAGTCACCCCCAGCGAATCCAGTGTCATCAAACGGGTGGCCTATGAGCCCATGTTCCTGGCCCATTTGCGCGACAATCTTGGCATTCGCGGTATTAAACGCGTGTCTCTCCATGAACCGTTGACCAACATCCGCAAGGTGATTTTCATCGTCGTGGAAAAAGGCATCCCCGCAACAGAAGTCTGGCGGGCACTTTATGGGGCGGCCAGTTTGCGCGCTGATTGCGGAAAATATGTCATTGCGGTTAACGATGACATTGACCCAGAAAACGGCGATTCCATCTTCTGGGCGCTGGCGTATCGCGCGAATGTCTTGTCAGACGTGGAAATCCTGCACCACCGGCCACGGGGACATGGCCCAAAAAGCGGCAATGTCACCCAGGATGGCAGCCTTTTGATCGATGCCACCTCTAAGGGTGATATGCCACCGCTGGCACTACCAAAACGCGAATTCATGGAAA
The DNA here is from genome assembly GCA_018666775.1 of Rhodospirillales bacterium. NCBI lineage: Bacteria > Pseudomonadati > Pseudomonadota > Alphaproteobacteria > Rhodospirillales > Rhodospirillales bacterium. The sequence goes on from JABIXC010000012.1 coordinate 44,804, forward strand.
ATGCCAAGGTTCTCTGGGAAAAACTGGGCCTGCCCCCGATCAAGGAACAATCCCCCTGGCACGGATACGACATGGGGGACTGGTTCGAAGCATGGGATGAAAATGCCAGAAGAGCGGTCGAGGGGGATTATGCAGAAAATGGCCGAAGAACGGCGCAACGCCGGGTCAAAGACGTCATTCCCGAAACCCCTGTTAGAACAGTAGAAGGTGATCCGGAATTGTGACAGTATCTGTCCGAATGCGAATTAAATGCGGGCCGGATACGGACAAAAGGCTATATAAACAGCCGAAATTCGGGCCGTTTCAGTAAATTGAATTGATAACTGGGAGACTATTTTATGAAAAAACTTTCTATTTTAACCCGGATCGGGGTTGGCATGGCTGCAGGCGCAGCAATGCTGGCTGCGACCATGACAGCCACACCTGCACGTGCAGATGCGGTTGCAGATTTCTATAAGGGCCGTGATGTCACCTTCATCGTCGGCTTTTCCGTCGGTGGATCTTATGGCGCCTATTCCCGTATGCTGGCCCGTCACATGGCCCAGTATATTCCCGGCAAGCCCAACATCCTGACCAAACATCGCCAAGGCGGCGGTGGCTCACGGGCTGCCAACTATCTCTATAATGTGGCTGCCAAAGACGGCACCATGCTCGGCTTTTTGTCCGATTCTTTAGCCCTTGGGCAGTTGATGTTCCCAAAAAAGGCCAAATATGACGCCCGCAACATGCGTTATATCGGTCGCCTGACCCCGGTTAACCCGGTCTTGGTGATCAATAAAAATCACAAGGTTAAGACCATTGCCGATGCCAAAAAGCATCAAGTGGTCGTCTCTTGTTCTGGACGGTCTTCCCAGAGCTACTTGTATCCCAAGGCCACTTTGGAATTGCTGGGCTATAACTTCAAGATGGTTTGCGGCTATGCGGGTTCTGCCCCACAGAGTCTGGCACAATCGCGTGGCGATATTGATGCCCAGTCCAGCGCCTGGATCAGCTGGAAAATTCGCAAATTTGACCAAATCCAAAACGGCAACCTGATTCCTATCCTCCAGTTTGGTCTGGTACGTGAATTGGATCTGCCCAATCTTCCCCTGCCACAAGACCTGACAAAAAGCGCCGAAAACAAGAAGATTTTCAAATTCTTGTTCTCTGGTGGTGCCATTGGCCGCACATTGATTGCAGCCCCTGGCGTACCTGCGGACCGCGTCAAAGCCTTGCGGGTGGCCTTCAAAAAGACCATGAAGGACCCCAAATTCTTGGCCGAAGCCAAGAAACGCAATGCCCATATCCAGCCTGGTACCGGCGAAGAAATGGATAAGATCACGGCAGTGGTTCTGTCCGCTGATAAAGCGCTGGTCAAAATGACCCGCAATGTCGTGAAGGGCTATAAGAAGAACTGTAAGAAAAATTGTAAGAAAAAGAAAAAGAAGAAAAAGAAAAAATAGTCCTGACGTTCCAGGACTTGACGATTAGACGCGCCTGCGGAATATTGCCGCAGGCGCGTTTTCTTTAGAGGGTATATAAAATCATGAGCAACCATTACGACATCGACATCCCATCCATGAAGGACGCGGTCAGCGATGCTGAATGGGAAACCCGACTTGATCTGGCAGCCCTTTACCGAGCCGCCGCCCATGCGGGGTTTCAAGATGTCACCCTCAACCATTTGACGGCCCGCGTGCCTGATGCACCGGATCACTTCCTGATCAAGCCAACAGAGTTGATGTTCGAAGAGGTCACGGCTTCAAGCCTTTTGTGTTTCGATCTGGATGACAGGCCGGTCTACGATCAGGCCCTGAACAAAAGCCCCGCATCCTTTAATCTGCACGGCACCCTTTTGAAGGCGCGCACGGACGTGAATTGCATCATGCATCTTCATTCCGATGCAGGCGCTGCCGTATCGGCACAGAAAAAAGGGTTTCTGTTTATTTCCCAGGATGCCATGCGGTTTTGGAACAAAATCGCCACCCACACCTATGAAGGGCTGGTGCACGGCGAAGGCCTGGAAGAATGCAAACAACTGATCGATGATATGGGCGATAAAACCGTCTTGATGCTACACAACCACGGCACATTGGTTGTCGGGCGCACCATCGGCGAGGCATTTCTGCTCAATCATTTTCTGGAACGCGCCATGACCATCCAAATCGGCGCATTGGCCGGGGGCGGGGAAATCATCCAGCCATCCGATGATGTCTGCGCCAAAATTGCCGAAGGCTGGATCGAAAATCGACCCAATCCCGGCATCGCGGGTGCGCGCGATTGGAACGCCATCCGTCGCCAGATGGACCGGCTATATCCAAATTACCGGACCTAACTAAAACAGGTTGATCTCGCGGATAGACCGCAGAACCGGGAACCATGTGCCAATCAAGGCCTGTGGCCACAGGATGCGCAGCAACATGTGAAACAGGCCATAGCAGAACAGCCACATGGGCAGCACC
>JABIXC010000013.1 GCA_018666775.1 Rhodospirillales bacterium
CTTAGCATCGGGGTGGGCTTTTTAGCTGGACTCGAGCGCCTTGACTTGAGTACGGCCAGCATCTTTGATGGCGCTGACGTGATCTTTCAACTCTGGTCTGCTCATCGGGTGGGCTTGGTGCTGCTGGCTATTTTGCCTACCATCCTTGGTTTGGCTACCGCGGTAGTGCCTCGCCAAGTCGGCGCATCTTCTTTGGTTTTTCCCCGCATGGCCGCTGCTGGTTTTTGGGTATGGCTCTTTGGTGCGGCGATTACCGTGACCGGCTTTGCCGTTGATGGTGGCGTAGGTGCCCCTGGGGCCACCAGTCAAACTCAGGCAGTAGCTATCACCTTGGTAGGCCTAATGATGGTGATTCTGGGTATCGGGGCCACCACCATTTGCGTACTGACCACCGTGGTAACGGGCCGTTCTTCCGGTATGTCGCTGGGCGATGTGCCTGCCTTTAGTTGGTCAATGCTGGTAGCCGGCACCATGTGGATCCTTACTTTTCCCGTTTTAATGGGCAACTTATTGCTTATCTACGTTGATCTTCGTGGCCGCCCGGCGGTGCGCTTTGGTGGGGAAGAAACCATTTGGGAACAGCTCTCATGGGCCTTTAGTAACCCGCAAATTTATCTTTGGGCCTTGCCGGTATTAGGCATAGTGGCCGACATCGTGCCGGTAGCGGTGAAAGCAAAACTGAACACCAACCGGATGTTCGGCGCCATGTGCTTGTTGGGTTTCGTGGGCTTCGGTGCTTATGCCCAGACATATTTTGACCTTGGCACCCCGGTACGCCAAGAAGCGTTTTCAGTAGTAGCTGCTTTTGTGGCCGTGTTGGCGGTGTTTATGGCTTGGGGTGCTTTGGCTGGCACCTTGCGCAGTGGGGTAAAAGAAGCGGAAAGCGCTACGGCAACCCCCTTGGTTTTAGCCATGTTGTCTTTGTTGTTTTTGTTGGTGGGCACAATAGTTGGTGCCTTAAACGCTGTTGAATCGTTTGCTTTGGCCGGCACCTCTGCCGTGGGCGCCCAAATGACCTTTACCTTGGCTGCCGTGGTAGTTGGTATAGCCGCCGGACTTGCTTGGTGGGGCGATTTGGTCGCTGGGCAAGCTACGCCACAACGCCCGCTGCTCATTACGGGGCTTCTCATTGCTTTGGGTCTTGGCCTGGTTGGTGTGGCGGACTTAATCAACGGCTTTAACGGTTTAAATGACTTCACCGGTGCGGTGCTGAGCGAAGCTGGAAACTCGGGTTCAGATGTAGATGCCTTGAACTTGATAGCGATAATTGGTTACGGATTGGCTTTAGCGGGTGCATTACATGGAGTGATTTCAGGTTGTCGTCATCTTCGCTCGAACGAACCTGCAGTGACCAACCCGTGGGGTGGAACAACCCTTGAGTGGTCCAACATCGAGGGGAGCGCCTGATGTCTACTCTTGCGCCGGTTGCACCGGCAAACCGTCCCCGCACCTTGATGGTGGGGACCATGTTCGCCACCTCGGCGGCGCTCATGTTCTTTGGTGGACTGTTCTCTCTCTACTTCTCGGTGCGTTCCGACACGCTGGCTTGGGGGTCTGAATGGTTTCCAGAGGGTGCGATCTCGCTGGTACCAGGCGGCATGAACATGGCCACCTTGGCGTTGTCCGCCGTCACCATGGCGTGGGCGGTTTATTCGATCATAAACAACGATCGCATTCACGCTTACTTGGCGATTTTGATTACCGGTCTCTTGGGTGTGGCGTTTATCAATCAAACGGTTTTTTACTTTACAGACATTGCTCTTCCGGTTGATTACAACCAGGCTGCGCTGCTCTTTTACGTTATTGCCGGTGCCCATATGGTGATGGTGGGCTTGGGTGTATTTTGGTTGGGGCTTTTGTTGCTCCGAACCTTAGGCGGCCAAGACACGGCGCAACATCGTGATTTAGTATCTTCGGCGGCACTCTATTGGTACGCCGCGGTGGCTGTTTATTCGTTTATCTGGCTATTCATCTACATCGGTAAGTAGGGATTCATCATGCTCACCAAAGGAACTAAATTTTGGCTCGGCCTCTGTCTGGCGGCCATGGTTGCCGCTGCTTTTGCTGGCTATACCACCGGGGGC
>JABIXC010000014.1 GCA_018666775.1 Rhodospirillales bacterium
AACGGAAAACCATGGAAACCCGGCGCTTGCAATACCGCAAATACGCCGCTTAATATGATCAACCAGATGGGCCAGACCCTCTCTTAGATCAGGCCGCCAGATGTTCCATTTTATATGACGACGGACAATCTGTCCCATAGGCGCTGACGTTAGACAGTAGCCCCTGTTAATTTACGCCTTAACAAAACCCGTTTGCAAAAATGGAAAAAGCCATATCAAGCAAGACACCCCATACTAACGGGTCTATGCAAAATAGTCTGCAAGTCGTGAACTCCTAAACTTTGGGTCCTCCGTCTTTCTGGGCAATGTGGGGGCAACCCTTATTCGGTATACGTGTTTGAAAGGGTGCCAACCCCATCAATGATGACATCAATGGTTGCACCGGGTTTCATGGGCAGGGCGCCGGGGCCGGTGCCGCAGGCGATCAGGTCGCCCGGTTCCAGCGTCATGGATTGAGACAATTTGGCAACAATTTCTGCGGGCTGCATGAACAGGTCACTGACCGGATAGTTTTGGCGTTCACGCCCGTTTAGCTCGGCACGAATACCGCTTTTTGAAACATCAACATCGGTAACGATGGAAGGCCCGAACACGCCAAAGGTATCAAACCCCTTGGCCCGCGCCCATTGGGGAAAGGACGGGTCTGCGGTCAGCAATTGCAATGCGGTCACATCGTTCACGCAGGTGTAGCCAAAGATGGCATCGGTCGCTGCCGCTTCATCGACATTGCTGCACGTCTTGCCGATCACAACCCCCAGCTCTGCCTCATAGATCACCCGGCCATCATAGGCGGCGGGTTTTCGAATGGGCGCACCCGCGGCCAGAAAACACGATGTTGGTTTGAGAAAGAACAGCGGATATCCAGGCGTTTCCAGCCCCTGTTTTTCGGCCGCCATGCGGGAATTATTCCAAAGGGCAATCAATTTTCCAGGCATGCAGGGGGTCAATACGGTGACATCGCCCAGCGCACAGGATTTTCCCGTCGAGACAGGGTTTGCAAAAAGATCCCCTTCATGGATATCAATCTGTTCCCCATCAAGCGTGCCGAAGCCCGTCTCGCCATTATGTTCAAACCTGATCCAGTGTGCCACGGCATATCCCCACATGTGTTTTCGTTGCAGTGTGTTTTCCTTAGAGATTGATACTGTCTTCTGGCGAAGATCGCGACAGAAATAAGCAGCCCCCCTTGCGTGCGGGCTTCATCCGGCATATGTTCCTTGTTTGTTCTAATATGTGAAGGCCGTCCCCCTATGGTGCTTATCGCGATCAGCAAGGCAGAAAACCCCGTTTCCCTGCCACTTTATATGAGCCCGGTTGCCGCAGGCTTTCCGTCTCCTGCTGAGGATTATGTTGAAGGCACCCTGGACATCAATGCGCATCTGGTGCGCCACCCGGCGGCCACCTTTATGCTGCGGGTGGTGGGGGATTCCATGACCGGTGCCGGAATTTTACCCAGCGATCTTTTGGTGGTGGATCGCAGCGTGGAACCCGTGGCCGGGCACATTGTGGTGGCAGCCCTCGGTGCTGATTTGACGGTCAAACGCCTATTGGGGGACAAGAACCGCTGGACCCTGGTTGCCGAACATCCGGACTTCCCCCCCATCCGGGTTGGCCCAGAGCACGACTGCATCCTTTGGGGGGTGGTCACCGGTGTTGTCCGGCGCATGGTATAGGCGGGTGGGATAGGCCCGTGATTTTCGCTCTGGTTGATTGCAACAATTTCTATGCCTCCTGCGAAAGGGTGTTTAACCCGGGCATTGTTGGACGCCCTGTTTTGGTATTGTCTAACAATGATGGCTGTGTCATCGCGCGCTCTCAGGAAGCAAAAGACCTTGGCATCAAAATGGGCGTTCCCGTGTTTGAGGTGCGTGCCATTATTGCGCGCCACAAGATCGCGGTTTATTCCTCCAATTATGCCCTTTATGGCGATATGTCGAACCGCGTGATGAAGGTGCTTTTCAGGTTCACCCCATCGATGGAGGTTTATTCCATCGATGAAGCTTTTCTTGATCTTTCAGGCTTTACCACCCGTGACATCAGCCAATATGCCCGCGACATTCGCCGCACCGTTGGGCGTTGGACGGGCATTCCCGTTTCCATCGGCATTGGGCCAACCAAGACACTGGCGAAGCTGGCGGGCAATGCGGCCAAGAAAATACCCGCCATGGGCGGGGTCGCAGCATTGTTTGATCCCGATCATCAACGCGACGCGCTGGGGGCAACCGAGGTTGAAGACATCTGGGGCATTGGGCGACGCCATGGCCGGATGCTGAAGGCTCATGGCATTCACACCGCACTGGACCTGGCTGGCCAGCCTGACCCATGGGTGCGCAGCAAAATGGGCGTGGTTGGCCTGCGGCTCGTTCATGAATTGCGGGGGGAAAGCTGCCTTGATCTGGAAACCCAGCCAAAAGATAAAAAATCATGCCGGGTTTCACGGTCGTTTGCAAAAGGGGTCACCCGACGTGAAGACCTGCAAAGTGCCGTTGCCAGCTTTGCCGAACGTGCATCCGAAAAACTGCGCGAAGCAGGCCTGGTGGCAGGGGCTGTGACCGTATTTTTACACACCAACGGGTTTCGAACCGACCAGCCCCAATATCGTAACGCCACCACCTTGGTGCTGGACCCCGCCACCAATCATGGGAGTGCCGTTATTGGTGCCGCCATGGATGGGATTGAAAAAATTTATCGCACCGGTTTTTCTTATAAAAAAGCCGGGGTCATGATGGAGGGCCTTTCCCGCGCCAGCGGTACACAGCTGAGCCTTTTAGCCCCTAAAACACACCAATCAACCGATGCCATGAAAGCCTTTGATGCCATCAACCGGCGATTTGGGAGCGGCACAATCCGCCATGGCGCAACGATGCTGGGCAACAATTGGCGGATGGCCCAACAACACCGATCCCCACGCTACACAACGTGCTGGGAAGAACTGGCAACGGTACGATGAAGGGAAACACCCGCCCGATAGGGCCGTATTATGAGGTGGAATCAATAAATTCAGGATCGGTAAGCAAGACGTTGTTACGGCCACTTTCTTTGACGCGATAAAGCGCGCCATCCGCCTTTGATATGGCCATATCAAGGTTACCATGTTTGCTGTGATCGACGCCGATGCTGATGGTGATGGAGAGGGCTTCCTCACCGGCATCAATTTTTTGCGTGCCAATGGTTTGGCATAATTTTTTAAAGGCGCGTTCAGCCTGTTCCCGGGAATATTTGGTGGACAGTAAACAAAATTCCTCACCGCCAAGCCGGCCCGCCAAAACATCATCGCCAAATTGATCAAAAATTATTTCACCAATTGTTTTCAATACGGTGTCACCGGCACCATGACCATACGTGTCATTGACTGTTTTGAAATGATCAATGTCCAACATGGCAACGGTAACCATCAACCCTTCGCCGCGCGCGACATCGACAATGGGCTCGCCTTTTTCGAAAAAACTTCTCCGCGTATTAAGCCCTGTCAGGAAGTCCCTGCTGATGATCTCTTGCAAGGCATTATGTGCCTCCATCAATTCAAGTTGCTGAAAAATACGGCTTGAAAATTCTTCTGGAATGAATGGCTTTGTGACGAAGTCATTGGCGCCATATTTAATAAATTTTGCAGACATCAAAGGATTGCCCGTGGACGACATGCCAACGATTGGCAGTTCTGATTTTGACCGCAGTTTGCGCAATTCCAGAACAAGATCAAACCCATCCATCCCGGGCATGGTGTTGTCGGTAATAACCAATTGTATATCCGGCGCTGCCTTGAAAGCATCCAAAGCTTCTAGTCCATCTTTTGCAACAATCACCTGGAATTGATAGCGGGCAAGCAGGGACAAAAGCAGCTTGCGCGTGGTGCTGGAATCATCGGCGACCAAAACTTTGATAAATTTATTCTGGTAAAGGCGGTGCAGCAAAGACACTACATGTTCAATGCAGGACGGGGAATCCTTTACCACATAATCGACAATGTCTTTTTCAAAAAGCCGGTCCCGCAAATCTTCGCTGTATTCACCTGAAAAGACGATGGACGGAATGCCGCTGGCCGAAACCAGGTCAATCACCTCACCATCGGGCGCGTCCGGTAAGACGTAATCCAGAATTGCCAGATCAATGGTGTCTGATTGTTCCGCCAAAATTTCTTGGGCGCTTTTCATATCTGTTGCCAGGCAAACATCAAAATTCGTGCGGCTCTCAATCTCATTTGTTATGGCCCGGGCGAACACCCTTGAATCCTCAACAACCAAAATCTTCGCCACGCCTTTTGGCGCTGTGACGGATGTTTCATTTCTGGATGCTCCGCGCGTGACAGAGTTTTCTTTGGTGGTTTGCATACCCGAGTGTTCCATGCGGTGGCCTTAAGGACCACTGTTCTAAAAGTCTAAAAATTCCTTATATGTGTTTTATGTCTAAATTTCGTTAAAAACGCCTGAATTTGCAGGGATTTCATTATGTTGCCGCCCCAACGGAAAAGGGCACTGTTCAGGTTTATCTGAACAGTGCCCTAAATTCGGCCTTACTTAGGCTACGGAAAAGCGCTTAGTTCTTTTTCCGTTTCTTACCTTTTCTTCTCTTTTTCCTTTTGCGTTCCGGCACACCAATCCAGTTGGCGTTCCAAAGCGACAGCATGTCTTTATGCATTTGGCTGTTTAGCATTGCGTCGTCACGGACGGCCCTTTGCTTGCCCAGAATGGTGTCGGGGAATGCCAAAAACTGTTTTTCAGGAAGCCCCTGATGCACGGGCACCGTCAAGGATGTGGCATATTGCATAATCTGCCCTTCCTTGCTCAGGATCCAGTTAATGAACAGCCGCGCAGCATTTTTATGTTTGGCTTTTTCCAACATCACAATTTGGGACAACGTAATGGGCACCGGTGCTGGGCAATGATAGGCAATTGGCGCGCCCTTCAGCTGGTACTTTTTAACGCGATATGCCGGTGCCGGAATATTGGCGTGGGCTTCGCCCGCAACTGTCAACGCGGTCATCGCCGTCATGCCTTCTTTGCGTTTTTGCGGCTTCACCACATCATAGAGACCCTTGGTGAATTTTTGACCCCATTTTTCACCCTTAATGCCCCACAGATTAAGCAGCCAGGCATTGGGATGATTGGAGAATGAAATGTTGCCATTCCGCCAGCGTGGATTGGTCAGCAGTTCGTCCCACGTCTTTGGCAGTTCTGACTTTTTCACCTTGTCGGTGTTGTAGCCCATGCAGCGAAAGGAAATCTTGAACGCAGCCCAGGTGCCGTCTTTGGCACGGTGGGCCTTTGCGACATTTTTATAACCCGGCAGCTCACGTAGATCGGCAAGCGCCTTCATCTTTGTAAATTCAAAATAGGAATCGGCAATGCTGGTCGTAACATCGGTGATAACCCGGCCACCATGCAGCGCGATCAAAACCTTCATCCCGCGGCCCGATGTCTTGGTGCGGTGATAGCGCAGTTTGATAAAGGGATAGCGTGCATTAAATGACTTGGTCATTTTTTTGAAAGCACGGTTGGACCAGGTGCCGAGAATGACGACTTCCTTTTCCTTTTTGGCACCCTCAATCCATGCATTGGGAACCTTCAATTCTGCATCCAGGCCCTTGAGCATGGATACATCGAATTTAAGTTTTTTGAGTGTCTTCGCAGTTGCCTTCGGCAGGTCTGCAGCATTGGCCGTGGCGGTGATCGCCGGGCCAAAGCCCAGTGCCAATACCCCCAGTGCCAATACCGATGCCGATATGGTCATATGAAATTGTTTGAACATGACAGAATCCTTTTCCAAGCCCTGTTGTTTGAGTTTTTTATTTAAACGCAGCACCAAGGCCACGATTAGGTCGCATTAGATACGCAGGGGTTCATAATGGCAATATAAATGCCGCTTTATGGTCAGGGTGTTTATGTTTTCAGGACTGCGTCCCCTGCATAAAGGCCCATATCTTCGCGTCGTCCGGCCTTATTGCGCTCAACACAGGCATCCCGATCTTCTTTCTTCTCAAATTTTGCCTCAATCTCGACCCGGTAACCATCGGGATCAAGGAAGAACCAGTTACAGAAGAAATCTTCGCGTTTATGGCCAACGGGACCTTCGACCTCGATGCCGAGCGATTTGATGTATTTGGCCATTTCTTCGGCCTTTTGCCATTGCACCCGATAGGACCAATGAAATGCGTGGGGAATCTTGACCCGGGGATGGTCTTCTGGCCATTTGATAATGGATAGACCAAAATCACCGATATAGAGCTTTATCAGCGGATTCTTTGATTTGTCGTTACGCCATGCCAACTTTGCGCCGAACACCTTCGTGTAAAATTCAATCGTACGATCGAGGTCATCAACGTAAAATCCGCTATGGCTAACACCCGTGATGTTTTCTTGTAGCGTTGCCGTATCCATAACTCTTCTCCCTTAAATAAACATGGGGCTGCTTCTTAAAATGGCCTCCACCCAATGATACAGGGTATCTGACCCAAGCTTTTTGGGCAAGAGTTCCAGCATATTTACCCCCTGTTATACTTGCCGCAGACCAAGGCCAAAGCTTAAGATAAGCCATAAAAAAATCAGAGGAGCGCCACAAGATGGCAAAGATTGTTTACGGTTTCGGGTCATCGCATGGGCCGCTCTTATCCACCCCGCCGGAACGCTGGGACCTGCGCGCTGCGGACGACCGTAAAAATCCCGCCCACCCTTATAAAAACCACGTCTATTCCTTTCCGGAACTGGTCGAGGCCCGGGCATCGGAGCGAAATTTTGCTGATGAGGCATCCATTGAAGCACGCACCGGGCGTCATGAACGCAATCAGGCGGCCATGGACCATCTGAGTGAAAAGGTGGCCGAAATTGACCCTGACGTCGTGGTGATCGTCGGTGATGACCAGCACGAATGGTTTTTACAACAAGTCCAACCCGCCTTTACCGTTTATTGCGGCAATCAAGTGGTCAACACGGCGCTGGACGTTGAAAAAATGAAGACCAAATCGCCTGGCATTGCCCTGGCCATGAAGGCGCAATACCCACCTGTTGATAAAACCTATCCCGTGCCAAGGGATTTGGGCAAAGCCATCATCAAGCGCGCCGTTGAAGACGAATTTGATGTCACCGCCTCCATGGAACAACCCACCAATGCAAAAGGGCTGATCGGGATTGGCCATGCCTTTGGCTTCATTTGTCGGCGTATCCTGAGGGACCGGCCTGTCCCCATCCTGCCCATTTTGTTGAACACGTATTTTCCGCCCAACCAACCAACGGCCAAACGCTGCTACGCCTTTGGTCAATCCATTGGCCGTGCCATTGCGGCCTGGGGTGGCGAACATGCCGATAAGCGGGTGGCCATCTGTGCATCGGGCGGCATCAGCCATTTTGTGGTGGATGAAGATTTTGACACCCGCGTGCTTGAAGCATTTAAGAGCAAAAATGTTCAGCCCATTTTGGATGAGCCCGAAACCATGTTCCGCGCGGGCACGTCAGAGACCAAAAACTGGATCACCGTTGCCGGCATCCTGTCGGAGACCGACCTCAATATGAATGTCGTTGATTACGTGCCTGCCTACCGTTCCGAAGGCGGCACCGGGTGCGGCATGGGCTTTGCCAGCTGGGAATAAGCGTACTTTTGCGCCATTAGCTCAGTCGCTATTGCTCCATCGTAGACGGGGCAAAAATCTCATCGAGTTTTATCAAGCGCGGCGTCAGGCCTTGTTCGAATGAATATTGGGCAGCCGTTTCCAGGACTTTGCGGTTGGCCGCAATCCCATGCTGGATCAGCGGGGTTGCCAGCGCCTTGCCGGCATCGGCTGAGAGCAGCCCTGTTTCAAGGTGATACCCAATCGCATTTTTTCGCGCTTTTTCAGCAATTTCATTGGCTTTCACAAAGGCTTTGTAAAGATTGAGGATGACCCAAGGGTGCTTTTCAGCAATTTCGCGCTTGATGACCATGCCGTGATTGATGGGATAGATGCCAGTCTTTTTAAAGAACCGCACCCCTTCGGCATGGGGATCAGGGAACAGGGTCTTGAAATCGGGATGCTTATAAAGATCAAGATTGGACCGATCGATTAAGTTGTTCGTGCCTGCCAGATAACGCAACGCGCCATCAATTTTTCCATCCAACATCATTTGGCCAAGGTTGGTGGTGTTGGGAATATAGGAAAGCTTTACATCTTTGGGCGGGGTGAACCCCACCGCACCCCCTTGGCTGTGTTCAGGATTACGCTCCATCCAGAATTCAATGTCGCGGGCATGCACATCATATTCATGCTGCAAGAAACCCCGGGTCCAAAGCGCTGCGGTCTGCTGATATTCTGGCACCCCCAGCTTTTTGCCTTTCAGGTCCGATGGCTTGTCGATGCCACTGTCTTTGCGCACCAAGGTGCCGACTTGAAACATTCTGCGGGTGGTAAAAACAGGAATACCAACCCAACGGTCATCCCCATTGGCGATGGCCATCATCAACGATGACATCGACATTTCGGAAACATCAAAATCTCCGAACCGCAATTGACGCCAGAACAGCTCTGATGCATGGACCGATGTACTGATCAGGTCAATGCCATCGGGCTTGACGTGGCCATCAAATATCGCGCTGGTGCGCGGGTTGTTGGCCATGCCAATGCTGAGTTGTAAATCCATATTTTTTTCCGTTACTCCGCTGCTCTTTCGGCCAAAGCCCTTTTGCAAAAACTGGGCCCGTCCTCATCATCACCAATATACGTCGCCGTACAAATGAAATTGGCAAATCGATCATCATTGGGTTTGCGCAACACAAACGGGGCCTCGCCAGTTTCTTCCATTTTCTTGATCGCGTTAAACAAGGCCCGGCGCACCGCAGTAATGACGATGTCGCTGGAGCCCAGGTTTTCTTTCGTGCGGTCCTGAATGGACCCCTGGGTTTCAATGGCAAAGGCATCCTGTGATGGAAAATGCATCCCCATGCCGCCAAAGCTGTCGCCCCGTTTCAGTTCATCACGATCTTGCAAATAGCGATTTTCCATGCGGCGCACATGGCGGAAATCAGCGCCGACATTTTCTGCACGGTTTTTCTGCAATCTTTCTTTGTCCAGAACGGCCGAATAGCGATAGAAAAATTCAAACCGGCAATGACTGTGATCATCAATGGGTACATACCAACGCCCCTGATACCCGGCCTCACCCGTAGACGTGGATGGGGTTGCACCACAGGGATAGACATAATTGTTGATGCGTAAATATTTTTTGCCGCCCGGGGCATTGTGAAGGGCAAAAATTCTTGTGCCAAATTCGGTTTGTTCAATATCGATCTTGGGGGGCTCATTGCCACGCAATGCGCCCACATCGGTGAATGAACGCTCACTCGGGGTTCCCGGTGGGCGACGATGTAAATACGTTGTGTGGGCCGGATCGGCGGAACTTTCCAACCCCTGCAACCAGTTGCAATTCTGGATCACGCGAAAGGCCAAACGGCTTTCTTCCTTGGCCATCAGAAATTCGAAATCGGGAATCAATGGTGGTTCCCCTTCGCCCATATAGGTCCAGATGGCACCGCCCTTTTCCTGCACCGGATACGCTGGATGCTTAACTTTGTCGCAGAATTTTCGGCCCTCAGGCTCCGCCGGTTGATCGATGCAATTGCCGTTCTTGTCGAACAACCAACCATGATAGAGGCAACGGATGCCGCCGTCTTCGACCCGGCCATAGGAAAGGTCTGTGCCACGATGGGGGCAATGTTTCCCGATCAGGCCCAGTTCATCATTGGGATCACGGAACAACACCAGATCTTCGCTCATGATGCGGATGGGGATCGGGTCGCCACCGATGGGCATTTCTTCCGACGTCGCAATAGGGTGCCAATAAGACCGCAGGAACTTGCCGCCCGTGGTTCCGGGACCGGTTTGGGTAATCAGGTCATTTTGTTCTTTGGACAACATAAGTCGCACTCCCTCTAATCTTTACTTCCGGCCCTGTCTCTTGGCCCGATTAAGCTTAGATTACTAAGTTCTTTTGAATTTTACAAGATGACGCGACATAAATGTTTGGGTTTATCACACGGCCCTTGGCCCCCATAGATAAAGGCCAGCCCACCAAACTGGTTTATCAAGGCCCTGCCATGCCCAGAATGCGAAACACCCCGCAATCTTGGCATGGCCGCACCGATATAAACAAACATCGTATGGGTCATGGCAACAAAGCCTCCCCCGCTTTTATGGCTTGGTTAGGTAAAACCCTTTCGTTATGGCATCAAAATAATATTTAGCCACCACTGGGGCGACCCCAGAAGGCAGGCCTTCTTCGGGTGTCGCGTAAGTGTGAACCCCTGCCCCCAGACGCGTCAGGGCAATTTTTGGTGCAGGGCTCATGGCCTTGAATTTAGGGATAATGACCTCTTTGTACACTTCCGGGGAATGATCGCGGCTGTCTTTTGTGATTAAAAACAGCGTTGGCGGTACCGGTTTCACGTCTTTGCCTTTAAGTTCCCGGGTGTAGCCCACAAAATGATCGGCCAATGCCTTGGCGTCCTTTGGTGCCATTTTAAGACGTTTGGCAGAAATGCGGGCCATCTGGCGCAACGACCCAACAATGTTATGGGTGACCATATATTCCGCCTTGAACTGGGCACGCTTGCGGGCGACATGCCATTTATCCAGAATTTCTTCCATCAGCCATGGCAGACGCATCAACGCCGCAGGGCCTTCTTGTCCCAAGGCTTCTGGCCCGCGATAGCGCGCCAGATCCCGCCAGGTGCGAATGTAGAGATCGTTGAAACGGTCTTTCCATTTCGGCCCTTCGGTCACCACACGTTTATAACCTTGAATCTTGCCCACGCCGCCGGACCACAGATGCTTGACCTCGTTGATATAGCCAAAGGTTGAATTTTCAATCGCCATGATGCCGGCGATGTTTTCGACCCGCTGGCTCAACATGCAGACATAAGGCCCGCCCGTAGAATGGCCATGGACATAGATGGAAAATTCATCGACCGGAAAATGCCGGGCACAGGCGGTTTTCATGCCTTCTTCAAATGCTTTGGGCCATGCCGCCATGCGATCATAAAACCGCGTTCCGGGTTTCGCGCGGGCATAAAGACGGGTCCCATATTTCATAAGCTTGGTCGGGTCTTTCACCACGGTGTACTGATCGGGGGTAACCCGTTCACCCTTTTTCCAAATCGGGGTGCGCACAGAACCATTGGCATTGACGGTATCGCCCGGCCAATCCCGATCTTTTTCGTCCAGGCAAAGCCTGCCCGGGAACGTCATGACCACAACCTTAAACCCGAATTTTTTGGAAAACAGGCGCGCGATCACTTCCATTGATTTGTAATCACCCGATCCACCATGAAGCAGGAAACAGCCAACGCGCTTGCCATCCGCCCCCCGTGCGATCCGGGATTTTACCCGGGGTTCATACACCTGCACCCCAATATCCCAATCCATCCCCAACACTTTGATCCTGAACAGGTCTTCGCGCTCGGTTATGGGAATGTCTTTTTTTGCCAACACCGCATTGGATGTTTTCAAAACGGTTGCACGATCCATATTTGCGGGGGGCTTGATCCCTGAACGCACTTTGGATTTGGTTTTGGTTTTTGCAGTTGCCATGCTCTCTACTTCCTACTGTTTTTTAAAATGCTAGTTTCGGCTGGCCGCCATGACTTCTTTCAAGGTGAAAAAGAATTTAAGCATGCGGCTGATTTTACCATAAAGCACCTTACGCTGACCAATCGCTGCTTTCACTTCTGTTGCGATATCTTCATGGTTCCGGGATTTTTGGACGAGGGTTTCTTTGTGGGTGAAATAAACGTTTGTTGCCTCGATCAGGGAAACCCTTTGGGCCGCAAAATGGCGCATCTGGATGTCAATCATCCGAAGGGCCTTCGCCCTTTGATATTTGCCATTCCAGATGGCTTCGGCACGTTTGCAGCCTTTTTCCCACATATCATACAGGCTTCGGCGCGCCAAATTGGACCGATCCAGCTCACATTTCAAAACCACCGCAATCAACGCATCGCGCTCACCCGTCTTAAATTGACGAATGTCGCGGACAAGTTTTGCCTGGATTTTCACATCCCCCGGCACATTGCCCAGAAATGCAACGGGCTCCATCGCGCCCAAGGGGGTCACGAATGCTGCAAGGGTCAAAGCCACTAAACAAAACCTAAAAAAATACACGTTGGCCTCCAGGCGCAGGTCATAGAATAAATTATTCCCCGGGAAAACCCGGGCCGACCTGTTTTAACGCATTTATGAATTTAACGTGCATCATTTTGGGGCAATGAAGGCCCTTCACCCGTTTCATGAAAAAAAACCCGCTGCATTATTGATGCAAGCGGGGTTTTTTAAGGGAGCGGTGGCGGATCAAGGGGGGAGACTTCATGGGCCAGGGGGGTGCCCATTCACGTCAATGATCCGCCACCAGGGAGGCATTCATAATTACGCGCTCGGGTGTAACGTTTCATCACCATCAAGCTCATCAGCAGGATATTCAAACGTTACTTCGGCGGTTTGATACTGGCCGTCATCACCATCGATTTCATCGGCAGGATATTCAAACGTTACGCCTGCGCTCTGATACCGGCCTTCGGTGCCATCGATTTCATCAGCGGGATATTCATAGCTGGTATTCCCGGCAACCTGGGTGTTGGTGTTGGCCGTTGCTATGCCACCGGCAAGACCGGCAAAGGCGAGGGCTGCGAAAGAAAGTGCAAAGATCATTTTTTTCATTTTCATCTCCATTGGGTTTGTTAAAACTGTGTGGTTTCAATTTTGGTTTCGCTCATCATTGAACGTGAAAAGACACTAGCCCCAGCATTTGAAAATTAGAAATCAAGCCCATTGAGATTAACGTGAGCGTGGGTGAAGCACCTGTGACCAACCCGTGATCAGCGCGTGATGAACCCGCCATTAGCGCATGACCAATGATCTCGCATCTATTTGAAAATATTAGTTTTAAATGGATTTGTAGCAGCCGCCTACATCATCACGAAACCGCGAGGTAGGCATTTTTTTCAAATAAAGCGGTGGGGTTTATGACGTTTTATTTCGGTCATCGCGGGCGGCGTGGCGAATTAGCAGCGCCATAAACACCACAGCACAGGCCAGGGGCACAAGGTTGAAGCTGTAAACCATGGTGACAGATCGGCCAACGGCTTCGGGATCAGTCGCATCCCCCAGCCCCGCCATGGATGAAAGCCCGCCAGCAACAGCGGCGCCAAAGGCAGTCCCCATGGACCGGACCGATGGCATGGCCGATGACGTAATGCGTTCTTCGCCTTTTTTGGCATTGGCCATGGTCCGGGCAACAATATGGACATTGTGAATACCAACCCCCAATCCCAACACCACGGCGGCCAACGTCATAACGATCAACGACCCCGGCGTGCGCGCCATCATTGCCAGCCCGGCCATACCAACCATCATAAACAACGGCCCGGCCATAAGCGCCAAACGTTCCCGCTTGCCGGACCATCCAGAGACCGTAAAGGTGCCAACAGTCCAGCCAAAGGAAATGGTGATGGAAATGAAACTGATGAACAGCGGCGTCACCCCATGGACCACTTGTAACAAAAGCGGCAGGAAAATATTAACCGAGGTCTGCGCCATGCCGCCCAGGAATAAAATCAAAAGTGCCAATCCCACAGGGGACCGCACCGACATTGCCCCGGTTGGATAAATTCTGTTTTCTGAACGATGATCCAGATGGAACGTCATCCAAACCAGGCCAATGGCCGCGATTATCAATGCCACCCGCATGCCGATGTCATCGGCGAGCCCTGCAAAGGCAATGGAAAAGACACCAGAGACCAGCGTTAAAAGACGCAAGAATGGAAAGCGCCCGCCGCCGCGCGGATCACCCGCGCCGGCTTCATCATCTGGCAATTTAGTCCAGGCGATAACCACAAAACAAAGGGTGATCGGCACCATGGTCCAGAACGATCCACGCCACCACCCAATTTCAGCAAAGGCACCGCCCACCAATGGCCCACACAGCTGTGCCACCATCCAGGTGCCCTGATAGGCCGCCAAAATGCGTTTGCGCAGGCCTTCGGTAAACAATCCGCTGATCAGCGCCATGCCGCCACCGATCACCAAGCCCCCGGCAATGCCTTGAAATCCGCGCGCCAGAACCAAGGCCCCCATATTGGGGGCCAGTGCGCACGCAATGGTACCAATCATAAAAGCCACCCCACTGAAGGCATAGCCCCGACGTCGGCCAAGCTTTCCCCAAAGAATGCCGACGCTGGCGGACCCAATGATGGACCCAATGGTATAAAGCATGGCGGGCCAGGTGTAATAATCTGCCCCGCCCAGATCGGCGACCACGGTCGGCATAATGATGATGGTGACCAGAATTTGCAGGGCATGCAAAATCACGCCCAAAATCACCATGATGGAAAACAGGGCGCGCCCGTCCCGGATCAAATCACCCCATGGGGCAATTTCGGGCGCAGCAGTGGAAGGGGATTTTTCACTCATTCAATAATGCTCAACCAAACATCCGCTGGACGTTCAGGTATTGCTTTGGCCAGGGTAATTTTACACCCTGATCATAGGCTGCATGATAAGTGAAGGAGGGATCGAATAAATGCCATTTGGCAATAGCACAAATATCGGCGCGACCATCGGCGATCACTGCGTTCACATCATCGCCGGATCGGATGTTGCCAACAGTCATGGTTGGCATTCGGGTGGCATTGCGAATGGCTTCGGAAAATGGCGTCTGGAACAAACCATCGGGCGATGGCCTGCGGTGGGATGTCACATTGCCCGATGACACATCGACAATATCAAGACCGGCATCAAACAACATCTGCGACATGGTGATGCCGTCTTCGATGGTGTTGCCGCCTTCTTCGTAATCAATGGCGGAAATGCGCATGGAGATAGGTTTGTCTTCGGGCCAAACCTCGCGCACAGAACGAAGCACCTCTAGTGGAAAGCGCATGCGGCGTTCCATATCACCGCCGTATTCATCATCACGGTGATTGGAAAGCGGCGACATGAACGATGACAACAGATAGCCATGCCCGCCATGGAGCTCAATCATGTCAAAGCCGGCTTCTTCTGCCCAAATGGCACCCTGGACGAACCGTTTGCGAATGTCTTCGATGTCTTCTTTTGTCATGGCCTTGGGCGTGGCGCTATCGGGGCCAAACGGAATGGCACTGGGGGCAGCCAATTCCCAGGCAGCATCACCCAGACCATCACCGCCGCGTTCCCAACCCCTAGGCGTTGCCCCCTTGCGCCCGGCATGGGCCAGTTGCACACAAATTTTGGCATCGGACTGATCATGGACAAAATCGACCACCCGTTTCCACGGGGCAACATGTTCGGGTTCGTACAAACCGGCGCAGCCAAGAGAGATGCGGCCATCGGCGCGAATATTGGTCATTTCTGTGATGATCAACCCGGCACCCCCCAACGCGCGCGCGCCCAGATGAACCAGTTGGAAATCCCCAACCGCACCTTCCGTGGCGGAATACATGCACATGGGCGACACCGCGACCCGGTTCTTCACGGTCATGCCGCGAAGGGTATAGGGGGTAAACATCGGGGGCAGATCTTGGGCATTACTCATTTTAAAAGCTCCTATTTTATTATGCCGGGGCCATTTTCCGGGCTTTATGTGGTATTTTTATATCCCAGCGAAGGCTTTCCCGCCAGCACCGCCGACAAATGCGGGAAAAAATGGATAAAAAGACTTTAAAACCCTGTTATAATTCCCCATATCGTTTGTGTTAAACACAGATGCACCCGGGGGTTTCCCGGACAAGAGAAGGCCAAGGCTATGGATGAAGATAAAAAATCCGCTCCAACGACGACCCGGGGCATGGGCAAACAAATCAGCCGGCGCGCCGCCCTTACCCGGCTTGGCCTTGCCGCGAGTGCTGTTTATATCGCCCCCGTGCTTGCCCCACTGAACCGAGCCGCCGCCAAAGGCAGCAAAGACGCCAGTCAATGGAGTGGCGCAACCCAGGGCGGCAGCGGCAGCAAGGGCGGCAAGGGTAGCAAGCGCTAACAAGCACCATGGCATCGTGACCACCAAAGCACAGCATTTTAGCTTTGACCCGGCCGCCATTTCTGTTTCCGTGATCGATTGCCCGGATTTCACAGAATGGGTGATGCCACTTCTCAATGGCTGGACCCTGAGCGCCCTTAAAGCCAGCGACGCAAAACCATCCGCAATCACGGTGTCGCGCAAGGGTGACACGTTTCATCTGGAATCAAACCGCATCAAGGGTAACGAGACCTATCACGGGCGCATCTATATTGCTTGCGGCTTTCTGGTAGAGCTGATGGTGGCCTATGGTTATTCCGATGACCGGCTAATTTCCCTACACGCCGGTGGTGTTGTAATGGACGATAAACTGGTTCTTTTTCCGGCCAGCGGCAAGACCGGAAAAAGCCTGCTGACGGCCCAATGCGCATTCCGCGGCGCTGCCGTCTTTTCCGATGACATCATCCCGGTCAATGTCAAAACCGGCAACGCCTGTGCCCTTGGGGTGGCACCCCGGATGCGCCTGCCCATCCCCGATTCCATATCAGCCGAATCAGCGGCCTGGATTAAAAAGGCAAGTGGCCTGACCAGCAAACACTACGCCTATCTTGATCTTGCAACCGATGCCCCCGAAAGCCTGCTGGCCCCCGTTGGGGAAGAACGGCCCTTAGGTGCCATCATCCGTCTTTTCCGTGAAGAAGGAACATCCCCTAAAATTTCAGAAGCGAGCCGGCCAGAGATTATGCGGCTGATGATTCGACAACATTTTGGGGCAGCACCAGCGACAGAAATGGTTGAACAATTCGCACACCTGGTAACATCTGTGCCGTGTTACAACCTGCACTATGGTGGCGGCGATGACGCCCTTGAATTGTTGGAAGACACTGTGAAAGCCATATAAATAATCATGAGCAAATACCTTTCATACCGCCGCTTGCCATCCATCAGCGAAACCCCCATGGATGATGAAACCTTTCTTGTGGACCCATCCGTGGAGGGTATCTTTCATCTGAACCCTGTGGGCAAGGCGCTATGGGTTCTTTTGGAACAGCCCCAACGTGCAGACGAGATCAAGGCGCTGCTGGCCGTGGCCTTTCCCGAAGCACCCGAGACAACCCTTCGGGCCGATATCGATAAATTTCTGGAAGCCCTGATTGAGGCAAAATTAATAGAGACAATCAAACCTTAGGCAGGCCGGACCAGGGTTTGATCATCCCCCGAATGCGCCGCAGGTTTCGATGAACCACCACCGATGGCGCAGAAATCAGACCGATGTCGCGCACTTGCAGGGAATTTTTGGACGGTTCTGTTTCAAACATATTCAGATAATCCCTGACTACCCCATCAAAAACAACCCGCTGAAAGCCTGAGTATTCATGGCTTGCCCCATCGGGCAACCGGCCCTGGGGCACGCCAAGGGCTGCCAACAAATGAACCCCGGCCGTCAAGGCGCGTGCATATCCCCCCGATTCTGCCAATGCCATTAACCCACCCCAATCACAGTTCGCACCGGGGCGAGCTAAGCCCACCATCACATCAATCATGGCGCCAACCGACAGGGGGCCAAATTTATCCCGGGCCGCATTGGTGAGTGCGATCAAAATCAGGTGGTCAAACGACGGCACCTTGATCTGGATTTCACCAGCGGCGATATCAACCGATTTGGCAAAAACGTCCTGCGTGGTAAGGGATTGAAACACCGGATAATCATCGGGGTGGATATGAAGGTCGAAACTGAACGCGCCATCGGGGGCCACAAAGGGGTGAAAGCTGGCCTCACTGCTTAACCCCCAGCGCGGTGTTCCCCGGGACCGTTTAAAACGAAAACCAGCGCTTCGTAAATGTTTTACAAGGCCCGGAACATCATCGGCATGCACAAGAAGGTCCACATCCCCCAGCCCCCGGATCAGGGGATCTGGATAGAAACAATATTTTGTTGCCATGCCTTTCAGGCAGACAACATCAATCCCCGCATCGGCAATGGGGCCAAGCCATTTGACGGCGCTGGCCTGCATAAAGCGATGGCGCTGGTGAGACCGTGCGCGGGATTGTTCAGACACAAGATCAGGAAAGGTTTCAAACAACGGTGCCAGCACCCAGGATGCCAACCCAATGGATGTCCGCTTGGCAAGACGCTGGACCAGAGGGACAACGATGTCCCTATCTGCGTGGTGCAATGCATCGGATGGGCTGGCACCTGCAATCAACCGCCAGAGCGCGGTCTGTATTTTTAAGGTTTCCGTTGCATCACCCATTACGACCCGTGCCTGTTTTATTTTTGGCAAAGTTCAATCAGACGCCGTTCACATGCGTTGAGTATTTTATCGCGATCCCAAAAATCGAGGGCCCGTTGACGCGCGGCACGGCCAAGGGCAGCACGGCGGCCCTGGGCATCGGCCAATTCCCGAAGTGCCACGGCAAAAGCCTCACCATCATCGGGGGGCACCACAATCCCCGCACCCTCAACTGCTTGGGCAACCTCAGTTCCCGGCAACGCGCCGGCAATGACGGGGCGCCCCGATGCCAGCATGCCCCCCAATTTTGATGGCATCATCAAATCTGCGGCATCGGCGCGTTGGGGCAACAGATGCACATCTGCCATATTGAAAAAATCATTGAGCCGCTCCAAAGGCTGCAGCGGCAGAAACGTCACATTGTCCAAATCTTGCGCATCTTTTTCCAACTGCGCACGCACCGCGCCTTCACCACACAAAACAAACTGAATGCGCGCCTCACCGCGTAAATGGCGCGCCGCATCAATCAAGGTTTCCAGCCCCTGCTTTTCGCCCATGTTGCCGGAATAAAGCGCCACCATTGTCCCCGGCAAAATGGCCAATTCGCTGCGATACACGCTGGGATGCTCGCCCGGAAAAATGGCGCTTGTGTCCACCCAGTTAGGGAACAGGGTGCTTTTTTCCGCAACGATGCCCTTGCCCTTAATCTTTTCCAGCATGCGATCCGAAATCGTTGTGACCAGATCAAAACGGCGCATCAACCAGCTTTCCAGCCCCAAAACGATCTTGCGCAGCCATTTGCCTTTGAGAATACCCATGGTAAAGGCGGCATCCACCTCCAGGTCCTGGACGTGCAACCATGACCGGGCACCCCCCAACATTGCCGCCAGTTTTGCCGTGGGCAGAGAAAATGCGGGGGGTTTAACCACACACACAACATCGGGCCGCCAAAACACGCTTTGATAAAGCAGCACCGGAAATGCACTCAGCGAAAAAGAGGCAAGGTGCAAAATTCTTTTTAGCCCCGTTGGGTGTTCCGGAACCCAGAACGGACAACGGATGACCTTTGCCCCTTTGATCATTTCACGGGCGTACCAATATTTCCGGTATCCCGCCCGGATTTTCCATTCTGGATAATACGGCGGCGTGGTCACGACCCGGACATCATGGCCCTGTTCTGCGAACCAGCTGCCCATTTCACCGCTGAACTTTCCGATGCCGGTCAATTCGGGGATGTAATTGATGGTGTGAAACAATATTTTCACTGGGGCGCCGCCATTTTCCGGGCACGAACAACCAGACAATCCCCACGCCAGTTCCGATTAAGCCCCCAAAGGGTCGGAAACAGGAATGTCCGGACCAACACCATCCATGCGCCAACAAACCAGGCCCTTCGCAAACGGCGCGTGGGCTCGCCGGGGCGCGAATACAATTTTGCAATGATGGAATGGGCCACCCACAAGGCCGGGGTTTCATTGCGGAAAGAAAAAACCTCGAACCCTGTTTCTGCCAAAAGGCGTCGCAAATGCGGCCCAGTAAAATGGGTAATGTGAAAAGGCACGTGCCAGTTTATCCAATCCCCCCCAAAAATATTCCGCAGGGAAGAATCCGCATTGGGGAGCGAAATCCATACCTCACCATCGGGGGCCAACATCTCGTTGATCTTTTCCAACATTTCACGCGGTGTAAATGAATGCTCCAAAACATTAGAAAGCACGATTGTCTGATAGGGTTTTTCCACATTGAAATTTTCCAGATCATCCCCTGAAACCTGAAAGCCGCGTGCGCGTGCTACTTCTGCTGCAATGGGATTGGGTTCTTGTCCTTCGGCATCAAAACCATTTTTTTGAAATTGCTCTAACCCACGGCCCTGATTACACCCAACATCCAAAAGCCGCCCAGTTCCCTTAATCTCCGAAAAGGTAATGTCGCCATCCATGGCCAACCACAATTTATATAAAGCGCTATCGAAGAGCCATTCCCGGAATGCGGTATAGGTGGTTTCTTCCCCGCTGAAATTATAAAAATGCTCATAAAGCGCATTAAGGGTTGGGGCATCAGGGCGTGGCACTGTTTGCAACACATCACACGTCGGACAACGGGCAATGGAAAACTTTCCCGGAGCACCAAATCGATTGTCGTAAAGCGGCGATAAAATGATTTCAGTTTTTCCATGGCCAAACACGCAGTCTATGGAGCCGGTCATTTTGGCATTCGTGGTTTTCATGCGCCCTCTCCCCGGCCATCCCCGGCGTCAACAATTTTAGAAACAATGCGCTGCAGAGCAGCCTTGGCACCATGATGGGCAGATGCGGCCGCTTCATGAGCCTTCGTGGCGGCATCATCAAGAGCCATATGATTTTCCGACCAATGGCGCAACAATGCCAGCGCCGGAGGAGCAAACGGCTGATCCGGGGCCACAACCAGCCCGGCATCCCCGGGAACCTGGCCCCCAATACAACCGCGCCCATACGCAATCACGGGCACCCCAGCGGCCAATGCTTCGGCCACCACCGTTGGTTCCGCCTCGTTCACATAACCTGTTGGGAATAGAAAAACGTCGATGTCATCAAAGAACGTGGATTTGGCATCCCCATAAATTGGCCCCCGATAATCTATCTGGTTTCCCAATTCTGCCGTGGCACTGTCGATCATGCGCGCGCCATCGGGGTCTGCCACAGGCCCCGCCAGCACAAGTTTTTCCACCGAATCCCCTGCCGCCATCACAACATCGAGCACAATATCCAGCCCCTTGTCACGACACAGGTTGGAAAGATGTCCGACCCGAAGGGCACCACTTGAGCTGCTTCGGGCATTGACGGAACGCGGCGGCAAAAAAGCCGCATTTGAAAGTGTCATGGTATTTATGGTGTCGCCATAGCGGCGTTGCAGCAGTGATGCCATATGGGAACAAAGACAAATATGGGTTGTCCCACACCCTGCACCCCGGACAAGCAGGGCCATCTTCCAGTCCCATCGGTCCAAATAGGAAAAGGCATGATGATGGATAAAAATCCTGCGCCCAAGAACCCGGGCCATCATGGCCAGCACAATATTATAAAGAAGCCCCCCACCGCCTGCGGCAGAAAAATAAACCGGGGCGTGGCCAAAGGCCCCCTCTGCCAAACCCACCATCGCCGCCATCACCCGGCCAAGGCGGGTTAGGTGATAGCCAATCCCTCGTTCAAGACCATCGGGGGCGATGCTAAGTTTTTTCACCACGGCTTTTTCACCAATGATGTCCGCCATGAAAGCCGTGATAACAGCCGCACCGTGGACTGGCGGCGGAAACGGGCCGATGACGGTGACTGTGGGCATGCCCTTTGCCATTATTTATTATCGCGTGTTGGGGCCACAATGCCCGTCAGCTTGCACACACCTTCGGCAAACCGGGCCACATCGCCCATGGGTGCCATGGCATTGGCACCCTCTACCAAGCGCTGCCACAGGGCTTCATTGCCAGCAATGTCTTCCATAAACCGGGCGAGGCCTTCTGGATTATCGGGCTCAAACACGTAGCCATTCACCCCATTGCGCACCAAAGAATCCCTCGAACCCACGTTGTCGGATACCAGGGCCGGCACACCAAGGGCCAGCGCTTCGTTAACCACCAAACCCCATTGTTCCTCGGTGCTGGGCAGGATCAGGGCCAGAGATTGAGACAGGGTTTTGGCGATTGCCTTTGATTGCAAAAACCCCGGAAATTGAATGCCCGCAATACCATCAGCACGCGCTTTCAGATCCTTTTCTAATTCTCCCGATCCACAAATCACCAACGCGCGGGCAGAACTTCCCACGCGTTCGCGATAACGGGCATAGGCATCAATGGCCATGTCGATGTTCTTCTTGGGCACAAACCGGGCGATGATGGTAAAATGACGGTCCTGAAATGCCATCCCTGCCGGCGCAGGATCAACCCCTGCCTCTGCCTGAACCCGATCAATGGAAATTGAATCATAGCCTTCCGCCAATCGATTATCAGAACAGCCCAAAAAGCGGAGGTAATCCCACGTACGCCTGCCACCCACAAGGCCCCCACAATAAGGAAGGTAAATAATTTTTTTAAATAATTCGAACCATATGCTGCGGGGCTTATCATCGAATTTTGATTCTGACATGACATAGACGCGCTTTCCACAAAGCCGCAGAATAATGGCCGAAAAAAGGGTTTCAGGTGCGGTGCAATGGCATAAAAAAATATGTTTCGCGCGCAGCCGAAAACAGGAAAACAACAATCCAGAAAGCCTGCGCAGAAAGGAAACTTCTTCAACCATTTTTCCCGGAAAAAATATTTCCATTTGGAACCCAACACCCTCGGACAACGGCTGCCATAGATATTCCCGGCTATGACCGGCGAAAGCTACACCGATGACCTGATGCGTATCCCCAAGCGCCCGGGCCAGACCAAGACACCGATCAGCATGATAGGGTCCAAATTGGGCCCAATGAAAAATGATCCGCTGGGCTGGCTTAACCAACGTTTTCATGAAAGCATCCCCTGATCAAAAACCCGTTCCTACAACTGGCCCATTGGCGGGATTTTACTGATTGGGGCCAGAATGGTCCTGTGTAAAATGATTGCCCAATTTCCATCAATCAAAACTTTCGTCCGAAAAAAATCGTTTGTAGGGACGCACCCCCTGTGGGGATGAAAATTTCTGTTCCAATGTACGTCGCGCCGCAGCCCGCATTTCCGCTGCCTTTTTTTGATCCACTGCCATATCAACAATATTCGAGGCTAAAATATCGACATTGTGATTTACCAAAAGAACGCCATTTTCGCCATTTACAATAAATTCCCCCAACCCCCCATAAAAAAGAGAGGCCACCGTGGGGCATCCATAGCTGGCCGCCTCCATAGGGGCACAGGGCAAGGTATCGAAGTCGGAATTAAACAGCAACACGTCCCACGCGCGGTAATAATCTGAAATATTTTCAACCCAGCCTTCAAACCGCACCGCATCCTTTATGCCCAGACGCTCTGCCTGATCACGGAGCGCCCCTTCCAGGGGGCCGCCGCCACATATAACAAATATTGCGTTCGGTATTGTTTTTAGAACCTTCGCTGCGGTCTCCAGAAAAACATCGAACCGCTTGCGCCCGATCAGCCAGCCGGCATTGCCAACAATCAAAGCATCTTGCGCTAGGCCCAATTTATCGCGCGCCGCTATCTGGCGTTCGGCCCTGTCAGCTTCATCTTTGTAATGGGGATCATATCCGTTGGGCACAACTTTGACCTTGGCCGAAAGCCAGGGCGCAATGCGCAGGGCTTCGTTCTTTGTAAACTGTATTGGATAGGTTATGGCATCCAAATCACGACATAGAAGTTCATAAAAGCATCGCCATATAAGCCAGGAAAATGGCCCTTCGAAATGGTGGTAATGGTGGCTGAGGACCTTTGGCTTTTTAATCCCCTTCACCGCCGCCAAAGAAGCGGCACACGTTCCCGTAATCCAGACATGGGAACACTGTTCTGCCAGTTCACGAACATGGCAGCGGAACGCCGGGAAATCACGCCACCCAAACCGGCCGCGATATTGAAAATCCTGTGCATGGGCATCAAATTTCCGCACGAATTCCACGCCCGGCCCAAATGGACGGGGACTGACAATACGGAAATCAAAGCCATCCTTACGCAGTTCTTCCATAACGCGGAATGCCACCTGCTCCATGCCGCCCAGGTTCGTGCATTGCATGATATGGAGAACCGTCATGAACCCCCTCTCCTCATTCCATAACGCATAATATTTTCATCGCCGAATTTAGCCTGTTCGGGCCTGAGGGCCGCCTACACCCGGCGCACGAAATGCAATTATTAATTTTTCAAATCCAACCCAGATGATGAGCGGCAGCCACGCCCATAGAGCAAATTTAGCGATTGAAATACCGCCGTCCCGAAACCACTGGATCGAAAGCGGCATGAACATACAATAGAGCAAAATAATTTTAGCATTACCCTGATTACGCCAAAACCATCGGTGCATTCGACCAAGTATAAACCCGACGAAAGCCATGGTAGCAATAAGGCCGGTCCAACCCAAGCTCATCCAGCCATCTCCCGGCAGAGACACTGTCATGCCAATAAAATTTCCGTAATCATTCAGATTCACCAATTGTATAGGCGCACCGACCGGTTTTTCCTTCCAGATAATTCTGGGAATCGGTTCCGTGAACAATTGTATATATTGAGTAAAATATGTGTATGTTCGCGATTGTTTTGGAACTGCCCACAGGACATAAGACAAAAATTCAAAATTAGCAAAATCCGGTGCATCAAGATTTTTCATTAATCCTGGATCATCACGGTATTGAACCGCCTCCACAACGCGATCACCTTCCACCATATTTCGAATCAAATCACGATCCATACCCAAATTCTGAAACAAGATAACAATCGGGATTGCAATGATAATATTGCGGAGCCGAAACCATCGTTGATGATTCCGGTAAAGTTGCAGCAATGCAAGGGTCAGAAGTGCTGTAATAATGGCGTAGCGCCCCCATCCAAGAAATGCTCTGAAGCCGAGAAAAAAGATCATGGGAGCATAAGCCCAGGCAGCAAACCGGTATCGCCATAAAAACAAAACCGTCAAGGAACCCATCATTGCCTGCCCACTGACTGTCTAACGTCAGCGCCTATGGGACAGATTAGGGGCATTGCATAAGAGAGGGTTTCTGGCTCATCGTAGTGACCGAAGGGAACGAAGATGAGACAGAAATCGCAGACAAGACAGACGGGTGCAGCCAAGGCGATCAAGGATGTTCGCCGCGCTACGCGTAAGCAGTATTCGGCG
>JABIXC010000015.1 GCA_018666775.1 Rhodospirillales bacterium
AGGGAAAGGATCAAACGGAAAACCATGGAAACCCGGCGCTTGCAATACCGCAAATACGCCGCTTAATATGATCAACCAGATGGGCCAGACCCTCTCTTAGATCAGGCCGCCAGATGTTCCATTTTATATGACGACGGACAGCTGTTGTTGCGAACACCCTCTCTCCATTCGTACTTGGTAGCTCTTTAAGAATTTCAACGGCGCGGCGACTGAGGGGCACAGTGCGGGGCCACCCATTCTTTGTATGGCGTAAAAGTGCGAGGCTTTTGTCCACATTGATGTCTTCCCACCTGAGGCTTAGGAGCTCCCCCAGGCGCATACCTGTCTCTATGGCGAAAAGGATCATGGGTTTGAGATTTGGGTTTCTGGATTGTTGGGTTGCGGCCATAAGGAGGGTAAGTTCATGGGGCTCTAGGCGGCGGTCCCTTGCCTTGCCTGGTGGTGGCTTCTCTACGCTAGTAAGAGGGTTCTGATGCAATTGCAGGCCCCACTCCCTCATTGCCACATTCAAAACACGTTGAAAAAGAACCAGCTCTTTTCGGGCTGTCTGCGGCAACACATGCTTAATACGTCGGTCTCGGTAATCGCTAAATAAGCTCGGGGCCAAAGCCTTAACAGAATGAGATGCAATGGGGTCACGAAGGAGCATATTTATTTTGTAATGCTGTTCTGGGCCACTCTTCATATTGATTATGACGTTATCGCGGTACCTAGATAAGAGATCACCAAGGGTCGCATTACGATCAACTTGGCCCTTTGTACAGATGATCCCTTTGTCTAAATCAGTTTCAACCTGTCGCGCCCATTTGAGTGCATCAGACTTTTCAAAGAAGGTTTTACTCAATGCTGAGGACCCATGACGGCGAACTTGAGCCTGCCATTTACGCCCGCGTTTGCGAATTGAAGCCATAAACTGCCTCCCCGTTGTGACGGATTTGTGACAGCTTGATCTTTTGGGCTTTGGAAGGTGAGGGACCCGTTTCTCTAAGTCCTTGTGCAGCAAGGTTTAGAGATGGTGACCCCGAGAGGATTCGAACCTCTGACCCCCAGATTAGGAATCTGGTGCTCTATCCTACTGAGCTACGGGGCCCCATAAGCCCTATATAGCATGGTGAGGGAAACCGGCCAGAGCTCTTAATTCTAGCGGGTAAAGGGCACCGAATAGGTCAGCATCAACTGATTGGCCCCGGGATTGCGTTCATCAAGGCCCGCATTGGACAAATGGAACAGATCAAGGCCTAGGCGTGAACGGTTATCGAAACGATAGGCGAATTTAAGGGATGATCGAAATTCCACCACATGGCCCAAATCCTTGCCATCGCCCTGAAGATAAAGCCCCGGGGCAAAACTGGGGGTCAGGACATAGCGGCGGCCAAAAAACAAATCAACCGCAACCCCTGCATACGCATGAACGGAGCCATCGATGCTCGCCATGATCCCGGTCATGGGCTGCAACGCCCATAACCAGCGGCGGTCATCGGTATATTCAATTGAAATTACAGCGGAATTATCATTGGCCGAGATGTCGAACATGCCCGCACCAAACGTTAGAAATTCGGGATCGCCTGCACTTTTGCTTGCCGGTTCTCCGGCCCATGCGGTCGAGGCAAACAATGCCGCCATGAAAAAAGCAGCGATTACGTGTATTTTTGCTTTTGCACCCACTGTATTTGCCCCCGGTTTATGACTCATACTCCCATCTTAGGAAGCACGCGTCATCCCTGCAAGGCTTTGAACTGTTCTGTGGCTGCCATTAATGCGGCCCTGGTCCCCGGTTCTGAAGCCGCATGGCCGGCATCGGGAATAATGTGATATTCCGGTACACAAGTAGGCGATATGGCCGAGGCTTCAGCTGTCCAGGCCCGGACCAGTTCATCGGCGGTGTGAATTGGGCAGACCATGTCATAACGGCCCTGGATGATTACCGCAGGAATCCCCGCCAATTGCCCTATGTTTTCCAACAGGGCATTTTCTGGTGTGAACATATCATTGACGAAATAATGCGCCTCTATGCGGGAAATCCCGAAGGCCATGACATCCCCGCCAGATTTTATGCCCGTTTCAGCCTTGGGTTCAGATTTGGGTTTCTCGTCAGGGGCCGCCTCTGAAGGGGGGGTGTGGCGCAAGGATGAACACGCCCCTTCATAGGCGCTCCATGATCTGGCGGCCGGCATATGAACGGACGCATCAGGATCGACCAGACGGCGATGATAGGCCGCCAACAGATCTCCCCGTTCTTCAACTGGCAAAAATTCAGAAAACCTGCGCCAGGCTTCGGGAAAAATGCCGCCCATGCCGTAGAGAAACCAATCAATTTCAGATTTACGACAGAGAAAAATGCCCCGCAAAATAAAGCCCAGGCAATGCTTTGGATGGGCCTCGCCATACGCAAGGGCCAAGGTTGATCCCCAGGAACCGCCAAACAACACCCAGCGTTCCACCCCCAGATGGTCACGCAAGGCTTCCATATCGGCAACCAGATGCCCGGTGGTATTATCAATCAGGCCACCCAGAGGCGTCGAGCGCCCGGCACCGCGTTGGTCGAAAACGATGATCCGGTAATGTTTGGGACTGAAATAACGCCGATGATGGGAATGGCTGCCCGCCCCGGGGCCACCATGAACAAAAATAACGGGCTGACCATCAGGGTTGCCTGAAGTTTCCCAATACATTTGGTGCCCGCCACCAAGATCAAGCATGCCCGAGGCATAGGGTTCAAGTGAGGGATAAAGCGCCGTGCGCCGAGAAATTTGCATGTGGTCCTTATTTATCCGCGTTTTTTCCATCTTAAGTCGCCAACCCTTATGGGTCAAAAGACGATATGGTTTCCTCTCTTTCCACGCCTTCTTTTCCCTATCCGCCCGGATTTAAAAGGCTAAAATCATTCCATGGGCTATTTGCTTCTTATCCTTTTTCTGATTTTTACAGTGCCGGCTTCTGCCAGACCTGCCGATCCTTTGCCACAATTGCCAACCGTCCTTAAACAACAGGGAAAAGCGGGCACCGTTGAGCGGGTGGTTGATGGCGATACCCTGGTACTTGCCCCATCGGGGCGGGAAATACGCCTTGTGGGCATTCAGGCTCCCAAATTACCCCTGGGCAGGGCTGGCTTTAAGATATGGCCGCTCGCCCACGAAGCAAGGCGTGCCCTGATCGGACTAACCATGGGTAAAAAACTCAACGTTTATTTTGGGGGTGCCCGCCGTGATCGCCATGGCCGGGTTCTGGGGCATCTGGCACGCGTGCGCGATGGTCTCTGGATACAAGGCGCCCTTTTGCGCCACGGCTGGGCGCGGGTATACAGTTTTGCAGACAATCAAACCGCCGTTTCTGAAATGCTGGCCCTTGAGCGTGCGGCACGGCAAGAAAAATTGGGCATTTGGGGAATGCGGTTTTACCAAATTGTTCCCGCATCAAAGGCCGGACGATTTATTGGCAGCTTTCAACTGGTTGAAGGACAGGTTACAAAAACCGCTGTCATCCGACGCTGGGCCTATATCAATTTTGGTGCAAATTGGCGCAAGGATTTTACAATTTCAATCCCCCGCAAACGATTGCGCGGATTCCGAAAGCGTTTTGGGCGCAACCTCAGGCAACTGGAAGGAAAACACATTCGCGTTCGGGGCTGGCTTCGTGCCTTTAATGGCCCCATGATAAAAGCAACCCATATGGAACAGATTGAGGTTATCACCCCATGACGACGGACAGTAGGCAGCCCCACCAATATGCACAGGACCGAACTGGTCGCCGAATAGCTTATGGTGCCATACTCACACTGGCTTTCGGCCTTATCCTGACCAGCGTGCAGGGATGTTCCACGAACCCTGCCACCGGGAACAAGATGTTTTCAGTCTTGTCTGAAAAAGAAGAAATCAGTCTTGGACAGACGGAGCACCCCAAACTGGTGAAATCTTTTGGTGGCATTGTCCCCGACCCGGCACTGGAAAAATACGTCAGTTCCGTTGGCCAACTTCTTGCCCGTACATCCGAACTTCCCAATCTAAAATTCACCTTCACGCTTTTAAATTCCAGCGTCGTGAACGCTTTTGCCTTGCCCGGGGGGTATGTCTATATTTCGCGTGGGCTTTTGGCGATCGCCAATTCCGAAGCCGAATTGGCTGGCGTGCTCGCCCATGAAATTGGCCACATCACCGCGCGCCACACCGCACAGCGCTATAGCCAAGGTGTTTTTACAAATCTGGGTGTCAATGTAATTGGTATTCTGACCGGCAGCCGGGGCTTGGCTCAATTGGTTGGCACGGGCGCCGGATTGTATCTGCGCAGCTATTCCAGGACCCATGAATTTGAAGCAGATACCTTAGGGATTCGATACCTGAAACGCGCGGGCTTCAAACCCGAAGCCATGTCTTCTTTCCTGAAAAGTTTGCGCGCGCATTCCAAGCTTTCAGCAAAGCTGAAAAATTTAGCCCCGGGGAAAATTGATGAATTTGATATCCTGTCCACCCACCCCCGAACCATAGAGCGGGTAACCCGGGCGGCCAAAAATGCTGGTGGCGCGCCTGCATCAAACCCCATCATTGGCCGCGAGGTCTTCTTGAAAAAGATATCCGGCATGATTTATGGCGATTCGCCTGATCAAGGATTCGTTCGCGGGCGGGAATTTTTTCACCCCGATCTCCGCGTTCGATTCAAAGCCCCCGAAGGCTTTCATCTAGCCAACAGCCCAACCCAGGTTATGGGGCGTGGGCCGGACGGTGCGGTTCTTACTTTTGATCAGGCCAGCAAGCCAGGCAGACGCGAACCTTATGATTACCTGATTAATGTTTGGGCTAAAAATACCTGGCTCGCTGATAGAAAAAAACTGACTATCAATGGCATGAAAGCAGCGATGGGTTCAGGGAAAATTTCTACCAAGCAGGGGCAACGCAGTGTCCGGCTGGTGGTGGTCCGCATGGACCGGCGCAATCTATTTAGAATGATGTTTCTCACCAAGCCCAAGGCCATGAAACGCCAAGACCCCGCTTTCATTGAATCGGCGAAGTCTTTCGCCCAAGCAAGCCTTGACGAAGCATCAAAGTGGAAGCCCCTGCGCATCAAGCTATACAAAGTAAAAGCCGGCGACACGGTCAAAACGCTGGCGGGGAAAATGGCGCTTGAAAAAGAAAAGGAAGACCATTTCCGCGTCATAAACGGGTTAGGTCCAAAGGATAAACTCACCGTTGGAAAAAGGATCAAGCTGGTGACCATCGGGGGGCATTAAGCCCCCCATATTTACGGTCGGGGCATTAAGCCCCCCATATTTACGGTCGGGGCATTAAGCCCCCCATATTTACGGTCGGGGCATTAAGCCCCCCAAATATGATGTCCGAGTGAGCTGCCCTATTTTTCTGTTTCTGTTTCTGTTTCTTTTTCTTCTTCTTCTCTTTTCAGAATTTTCTCAATCCTGAGGATCGCCGATTCGTGATCCAGCTTTTCCACTGCACCAACTTCCCGTGCAAACCGTTCCAGTGCCGCTTCATAGATTTGGCGTTCAGAATAGGACTGATCTGGCTGTCCCGCATTGCGATGAAGGTCACGGACCACTTCGGCAATGGCAATGGGATCGCCACAATTAATTTTTGCCTCATATTCCTGGGCACGCCGACTCCACATCGCCCGACTGACACGGGAACGCCCACGCAGGGTTTCTAATGCACCGCCCATTTCGGATCGTGTTGCAAGCTTGCGCAATCCCGTTTCCTTGGCTTTGTTCACCGGAATGGAAAGGGTCATTTTTTCTTTTTCAAAATGAATGACGAACAAACGCAGGATATGGCCGGCAACTTTCTGATCATCAATGGCCGTGATTTGACCAACACCATGGGTCGGATAAACCACATAATCACCGCTCGCAAAATCGCCGATCTTTTTGGGCAACGGCGTTTTCGGTGGCGGCGGCATAATAATAATTGCCTTTTGCTCTGGCGCATTGGCATTGCGTCTTTGATGCGTCTGCCTCTGGTGGGCCATTTGGCGCTGAGGACTATGTTGCGCAGGCGCCGGTACGACAACTGGAGCGGCGGCGGCCTTGGGCGCTGGTTTCGCAGCAGCCTTAGCGACAGCCTTTTTCGCTGCTGGCTTTTTCGCTGCTGGCTTTTTCGCTATAGCCTTTTTCGCTGCCGGCTTTTTCGCTGCGGGCTTTTTGGCCACAGTTTTTTTAGCGATTGGCTTCTTCGCCACAAGTTTCTTGGCGACGGGCTTTTTAGCCACAGGCTTCTTGGCGACGGGCTTCTTCGCTGCTGGTTTTTTAGCTGCTGTCTTTTTAACTGCAGGCTTTTTTATCGTCTTTTTTACCATCTTGGTCTCGATCTTGTCGGAAACATAAAAAATCCGAGGCGGTTGGAATTACGAGATACGGGAAAAGTATTTTGCTTCGCACCCCATCATTTGCTGTGCGTGATGCTCAGTGAGTGACACAAAGCAAAAGCTGGCCTTAATCCACGGGCCAGCCCCCATGCGTCTTAGAATGTATGCATATCCTTAAAAATAGGTCATTCTCGCCTGAAAATTTGGCCAACCTATATCACAATTTAGCGCCGAGTTCCAGAGCAGCCAAATATCGCCTTAATCGGCATTTCCCTTGCCAGGGTTGGGGCTGAAATGGGCATCAAACTTGTTTTTGACGTCCTTCCAGTCATCGGCATCTGCAGGCGGTTTGCCCATGCGTGTGATATTGGGCCAAATTGCAGCATATTTCTGGTTAATTTCCACCCATTTTTCAAGACCGCCTTCGCTGTCCGGCAGGATTGCTTCGGCCGGGCATTCTGGCTCGCACACGCCACAATCAATGCATTCATCGGGATTAATCACCAAAAAGTTCTCGCCCTCATAGAAGCAATCCACAGGGCAAACTTCGATGCAATCCATGTATTTGCATTTGATGCAGGCATCAACAACGACATATGTCATAGGCTTTTTATCCTTTAAACCAATTCAGGCGCTTGGGTATCACAGGCCGCGCTCACCTGCAAGCCCGCTCAAGAGTCCGTTGAACCTCTCCTGGAAATCCTTTTCCAGACATCTTTGAGACGGTCTATGGCCCGGCGATCCGCCTTGGTTGGCCGGCCCGCACCCCGATCGCGACGACCGGCCCCATTGAGGGCGTCGGTTTTGCTTTTTTTATCCATTGGCGGGGACAAATCTTCATACAGTGCCTGGGCTTCGGGTGCTGGGCCACGCCGCGTGCTGATCGCAATAATGCGAACAACCCTGATATGGGGGCCTTGGGGAAAGGTCAAAACATCGTCCAAACGCACCAAGACACGGGCCTTTCCGACCCGTTCGCCATTCAATCGCAATTTGCCATCATTACAAAGCCCGGCCGCCTTTGAACGGCTTTTGAAAAAGCGCCCATGCCACAGCCATTTGTCGACCCGCTGTGTATCAGCAGCCACTATTTAGGCCCTTTTTGGGGGAATTTGATTTCCCGTAGCTTGGCAAAGGGTGAATGTTCATCCACTGCTGGCACGCTTCCCTTATGGGCCTTATGGCGTTGTGCACTTGTTTTGCTTCGCCTTTTTGCGCCCGCGTTGGATCGATTCTCAGGCTTGGCTCGCCTAGCTCGCTGTGGCGACACAAACCCAAGGCCATCGGGGCTTTCTTCGCTCTGAAAGCCAAGGGCCAACAAAACACCGACCAGATCATCCCCGTCACCGCCCACCAAACGACCCAGTTCCAGGGTCGGTGAAAACACACCTTGGCGAGCCAGTTTCCGGGCGGTGGATGCCAGAATTTCTGTCCGGGGACACGATAACAGGCGGGGGCCGAGCAAGACGTAGCCACACGCGAGGCAAAATGCGTCTTCCCAAACAGGGTCTTGGGCGGCAAGGGCTATGGTTGGTCCGGATCGGATCAATGTTCTAATGCGTTTGCTGATCTCTGATCTGGCATCACCAAAGGTCGGTTTATGATGATTGGCCCACAAAAGACCCCGAAGCCTGACCCCATGGCCTTTGTCCATGGCATCAATGAACACCGTTTTTGTCCCCATTCGCACCCCGGCCGCAGCAAGGGCCTTGCGACCTTTGGGGTCAAGAGAGCGAACAAGGGCTTCAACGTCCCCGCGCGCCACCGCGCCCAAGCCTTCGGCAAGCTGGAAAAAAATGCCTCTGGCGGGGCCTGAAATGGCGTCATTCGAGGCCCCCGCCCGGGCGCGCATCAAAGGACCAAGATTTCGCTCCAGATGGGCTGACAACCACGCGGTAAGCTTGCCCCCCAAGACTGCCGTATCTTTTGCAGACAACAGCTCACTTGATACAGGGCTAACAACGGGTGACAGAATGTCACGCCCCGGAGCAAGGGTGGCAATGCCGCGTCCTTGCCAAAGAATAAAGCCATCATCGGCAAGGCGAAAATCGCCTGATGGTGCATCAAGAATTTTCAAAAGCCTGGCCGCAATGACAGGTTTGAGCGCCGCTTGTGCAGCACCGCGAACTGCCTTGCGGGCCAGATCACCATCGGACAATCCATAGGTCATGTCTTCCCTGAACCGCAAGCCATCAAGACGCCCAACAAAATGTCCTTCGACCTTTACACGACCATCCTCTTCAATGCTGGTCACAAGCTCTTCTTGGGACTTCATGCCCTTCACAAGCGCCGTGGTGCGCCGATCCACAAAGCGTTGGGTCAATCGGTCATGCAGAGCATCGGACAATCTATCTTCAATGGCACGGGTCCTATCCCGCCAATCAACCGCATCGCGCATCCAATCTGTGCGCTGCGAGATATAGGTCCAGGTCCGAATTTGATCGATCCGCCCGGTCAGGGTTTCAATGTCACCATCTGTGCGATCCATCCGGTCCACATTGCGTGCAATCCAGTCATCGGAAAGCACGCCGCCGGCACCAATGGCGCGATATACCGAACTCAGAAAATTGACATGCTGGCCACCGGATCGACCCCGGAAATCAGGAATTTGACAGACTTCCCATAGCAATCGGACACGATCGGCATTTGTGGCCGTGGCCCTGATTTCGGGTTCTGCAGCCAAGGTTTTAAGGGCCAGATGATCCGGCCCAAGCCGCATCCCCAAAAGGCCCGGTGCCGGGGGCGGTCTGCTCAATGCCCTTAGCAAGGCCTGGGGTGAGCCGAAGTTCAATTCGCTGTTTCGCCAATAGATCGCTCGAATTTTTTCAAAATTGTGACCCTCAATTGCTTCCACCATTTCGGCGGTAAACTGACCGGTTTCTGAGGTAGTGCCAAAGGTGCCATCATTCATGTGCCGCCCTGCACGACCCGCGATTTGACCAAATTCAGCCCCTGTCAACATCCTGCGTTTGCGGCCATCAAATTTGTGCAACTGCCCAAAGGCAACATGGGTGACATCCATGTTAAGGCCCATGCCAATGGCATCGGTAGCCACCAGATAATCCACCTCACCCGATTGAAACATTGCGACCTGGGCATTGCGTGTGCGCGGGCTCAGCGCGCCCATCACCACCGCAGCACCACCACGGGTTCTGCGCAACAGCTCTGCAATGCCGTAAACCTCTGCCGCAGAAAAAGCCACCACGGCACTGCGCGGGGGCAATCTGGTAATTTTGTCGGAACCAACAAAGGAAAGGCGTGAAAACCGGGGTCTCGATATAAATTCACATCCCGGCACCAATTGGCGGATCATGGGTGCCATGGTGTCGGACCCCAAAAACATGGTCTCCCCATAGCCGCGTGCATGGAGAATGCGATCGGTAAAGATATGACCCCGTTCCGGATCACCGGCCAATTGCACTTCATCAATGGCCAAAAAGGCCACTTTACGATCAAGGGGCATGGATTCTACGGTACACAGGAAATAAGACGCATTAGGCGGAATGATTTTTTCCTCACCCGTGACAAGCGCCACCTTGTCCGCGCCCTTGATGGCCACAACGCGTTCGTAATTTTCCCGTGCCAAAAGCCGAAGCGGGAATCCCATCATCCCTGAGACATGCCCCATCATCCGATCAATGGCGAGATAGGTCTTGCCCGTATTGGTGGGGCCCAGCACGGCCGTAACCCGCGGTTCCCCTGATGCGCCAAATCTGGCGCGAACATCACTTTGAACCTGATTGTTCAGGGGGTTGTTTTCAGGTTCAAACATCAAATATTAGCCACTGCCAAATCTATCGATCAGGTGCTCAATTTGTCAAAATGATCCCGTGTGCGCCGTTCCAAACTTTTGAACGCATCGCGAAGCGCAACATAGACGTCTTCGTGAGAATGATCGGCACCATGACCATCGCCTTGGCGAACCACAATTTCGCCCTTGGGCACAACAAATTCCAGCGTGAACTGATAGAGCCTGCCCTTATTTGCACTGTGATGGGGGGCGGAAAGGGTCACATGCAAGCTGGTTGCCCGTTCACCAAATTTTTTCTCCAGCCTTTCAGCATGTTCCCGGATACGGTCATCAACAGCATCACTGTGATCGATATCACGAAATGTAATTTGCACGGACATGGTCATGGGCACCTCCAGATTTAAGCAGCTTTAACCCCTGAGGGAAGTCTAGCACCCCCTGAACAGCCCGCAACAAGTGATGGATTTTTTCTTATAACTGGGGGAGCAACAGAGACCGATATTCCTCGCTTTTGAATGGTTTTCCCAGCACGGCCCGAATATTCAAGCCCAGCATTTCTCCAAAAGGCCGAATTTGTTTCAACATTTTTTCATCATGGGAACTGGCGACAATAATGTCGCCGCCATAATTCTCTTCATCCATAAACCGCATCAATTCCAACCCATCGCAATCGGGCATGGCAAGGTCCATCGTCACAAGATCGGGGGTGTGTTCATTGAATGCGGCCCTGAAGCCCCGGCCATCATTTGCAGAAGCAACATCAAAACCTGCTTCTTCGGCGATCAAGCACATGAGATCGCAGATATCCACATCGTCATCAACGATCAGCAAACGGATTTTTTGAGCAGTTTCTATCATCGAATATTACTTTCGCTACCCCCCGGTTTTCAGAAACATTTCTTAACGGGATTTAGCCATAGCAAGGGTTGCAGCCCCGAGAATTTCCCCAGACCCCTTTGCCTGAACCAACAGGGCACAATTATCATACCCCATCTTCCGTTCCCGGGTGAGATCGATGTTCACGGTCATGGGTTTGCCCGCCCACGTCCCCACAGGCCGGAGGCTGCGCACGACGTTGGTATAGGTGATCACCTGCCCGGCATTTTCCCCGGAACCAATGTTGGCCTTATGGCGATTATCAAAGGTGATGAACCAAAGGGTC
Source organism: Rhodospirillales bacterium (assembly GCA_018666775.1). Taxonomy (NCBI): domain Bacteria; kingdom Pseudomonadati; phylum Pseudomonadota; class Alphaproteobacteria; order Rhodospirillales; species Rhodospirillales bacterium. Next base: position 11,220 of record JABIXC010000015.1, read on the forward strand.
GCAGGGGTGGAAACTTTCCCGGCACCAATACTGACCGATACAGAATGGGGCCCGGCCATGACAAGGCGCGGGTGGACATTAATGGAACGGGTTTTTCTGGCCTGTTTAATCAGGGCCAATATCTGGGCACGGTTTGATCCAACCGCATGGGCGTGGCCATTGATGATGGCCTGGGGGGTTGAAACATATCGATTGCCCAACGCATTTGCATATGCGCGCTGGCGTTTTGTTATTTTTGGTTTTGACCAGGGATCACGCCACCCCAGCGCATTCCAATAATCGACATGCATGGAAAGGGGCAAAACCCCGGGGATGCCCTTAAGCTCGCCCAATAATTTATCGGCCGGTGGACACGAACTGCACGATTGGGATGTAAACAATTCCACCACGACTGGGGACGCGCCCGAAGCTGGGCTGGATGCAACGCCGGGGCGTGCAAACACAAGTGCCGCCACAAGAAAAACTGAACATAACCGAACAACAAAATAAGCCATAACCCCAACCTAATGCTGGCCTGTCAATTCTGCCAATCAATTGGGTTCACACTTTGGTGAACATCCTGTGGTGAACACTGAATCAGATGTGACCCGCTAGAACCCGAATGCGTGATCGAGGCTGAAAGCGCCGCCATTTTGGATATCGCCCCGGATCAGGCCATGATAGCCAAACAAGCGGCACGTGGTGTCCCGGATAACCACATAACCCCCACCCGCCGCATTGGCAATATCGGCATCAAACATTTCGCTCATTCGCCATAGAGAACTCCCACCACACGGGATGTTGATCTCCTTTGAGCCCAGTTCTTTGCCATCGCTTGAGAAGGCGGTCAGTTGGGTTGCAGAAACCGGGCGCCATGGCAGGGAGGCGGGATAAATCAGGTGGCAAAGCGTGTCCATACTCGAAGGTGCCAGGCGCAAGAACAACCGCGTCGTCAATCCCGGCGGGCGTTTGGTGTAGCTTTGAGGTTCATCCCGATACACCGTGGGCGTGTTGTAAATATGGGCCCCAAAGGTTGTTTCTGCCCGGTGTCCGCCGTTGCGCGCCTGAAACCGCACCAGCGCATGCAGCCACCCATCGGCCATCCCCCCATCAGAAAAATCATAGTGCAATTCCATATGGCCATAGCCCGCAGAAAGGGGTTTTTGTGCCCCTTTCAAAAAGGCATCCATATCAATGGATTTGCTGGTACGCCGTGGGATGCAGCCCAGAAATTCACGGGCAATCTCTGTGCCATCGGCATCATAGACAGCCAGGGCAATGGGCAGTTCAGATTGTGCCGTGGTCATGGGGGTGGGCAACAGTTCGGTGAAAAAATCGGCGACAGGTAAAACCGGCATGGGCAGGATATAGCCCTTGCCCATGATTTTCCCTAGTTTTGGAATGTTTTCATCCGCAACCAGATCCGTGCGTTCCACATTCATATGCCCGAAGCGGATGCGCCCGGATTTATCGGTGGCGGTGTAGCGGGGGCGCACAAAAAAGCGCCCCGCCTTGACCTCAATCTGGTCTGGCCAGGCCGCATCGGGCAGAAATTTTTCGATATCAACCGAATAAGTTCCAAAGGCTGGCACAACATCTTTGATCAAATGCACATCCTGGGACCCCATAAGGCCAAGCCCGATTTCACCGCCGGGAATATCAACGGGATGGCTGTTCTGGATCAGCAACGTCACCTGTTCCCCGGCATCGGGTGCGGGCAGGCCAGCATAAAAATCGGCCGGCCAGGCATTGGCATCATGGGTGCCGGACAAATGGGTGTCGTCATCGCTGTAGGTGTCCACCACGTATTTCATGACATCGTGGCCCTTGATACGGATGGCATGCATAAACAGCGAACCTGTAAAATCGCCGAGCCCAAAACGATCCCTGATTTCCACAGAATCAAGGGTGTAAACCGCGCCGGGGCCGGGCAAGGGTTCAATCCATTGCGCAAGTTGTTTGCCATCTTCATCAAACAACGAAAGCCAAAGTGCTGGATCGGTGGCGCCGTAAGTCCCCCAATAGTTGGCCGATGAAATTTGCGTGTGATGGCCATCGCCTTCCATGAGCACGCCAAAATTCGTCGCGAAATTCAACGGGTCCAGATAATTTTTGGACACGCTTAACATGTCATCTGGCAGGCGAAAATTATCGAAACTGACAACCTCAACACCCGCTGGCACCAGATCAGCGATGTTGGCCGCGATCACATCAGCGTCAAAGGCACAAATCATTACAACCCGGCATTGCGCATCAATGAGCTCAGTCACCGGGCGGGCGGTGATCCCCAAAATTTCAGTGTCCACATCATCCAGATTTTGGACAAACACACCGGCGATATCACAGGCGCCCAAATTATAAAAGCTGTTGAAATGTTCGGCTTGTCCCAAGGGGTCGTAGATCGCAATCGCGCCCATCGCCGACAGGCCCACCAGAAATTTCCGCGCCAGATCTGCTGTCAGCGGATGGCCATAGGCCTTGAACAAGGTGCTCCCACCAGCATTGTTGCCGGGCCGCCAGCCCTTATTGGTGAAAGTTTCAATATTCAGCGCCATGCTCAGGCCCCCATGAGAGGCCCAATTTGGGCCCTCGTATTATTTCTCCGCTTATTACTTGTATCAAGTCAGGGGGGCGCTCGGCTAGTCCCGTGATGCCAGAAACCGGGATGCGATTTCATCGGCCATCCGGGGCGTTTCCAAAAGGGGGGCCGGGTGCCATTTTGGATCAAGGATGCCTTCAAATATCCGGGTGTGGCCTTTTTCCCGCATTTCATGGTGAAACGCATCGATGCGATCAGACCCATCGCCCATCATGGCCACATAAACCGGCTTTGCCGATGCTGCCGCTTCACAGGCCATGTTGACGGAATCGCACGTCACCACCAGATATTCCGCAAGGCCCAAAATGCCCGGATATGGATTGTCATCCACCCCGCCCCAAATTGATGCGCCGGTGCCTTCAAGCGCGCCCTTCAAGGCGGCCAGATTTTTAGCCCCCGTGCGCCGCGATGGCACCACAGCAAGGCCAAACCCATGAGCCACCACAAGGGCTTTCAAACGTTCGCCCAAACGTTCCATGTCTTTAAGTCCCCAATCATAGGCACGGGTTGGGCCGCCGATCATTGCCACCACAAGAGGGCGGGCAAGATCAGCAAAGCGCGGTGCCACATCAACCCCGCGCGCAGACAGTATTTCCGGGTTCAAACCGTGGATGGACCCCAGACAATTAATAACGTTTTCGCCCGAAAGCCTGTCATGGGCCGGGGCGATCACCAGATCAAATTTTGCCGGATCAACCTTTGGATTCTGAATATGGATGGTGAAAGTTTTTACGCCCCCACCCTTTTGGCTTTCACGGGCAATAGCCAGTGCCACAGGCACACTGCGCCGCCCACAGGTGATCAGAATTTCGGGCCAGGGTGGGGTTAGGGAATCCGCATTCTGGGGCAAATATTGCAGTGGGGATGGCCATAAGGGTGCTGGCAAAAAACCCCAAAAGGGTGCCGGGACGCGCTTCGTTTCCACATCCAAACCCAGCGCTTCGGCCAAAGCGCGGGCCTGAATTTCCATGCCGATATGGCCTTCTGTCAAGGCCCAGGCACGGATGCCTTTAAGGGGGGACCCTTTAGGGGATTCAGTGGTCATGGCCAGTGATGGCCCTAATCATCCAGCAACGACCGCAGCACATACTGCAAGATGCCGCCATGACGGTAATAATCCACTTCATCCAAGGTATCGATGCGGCATTTCAGCGGCACGGTTTCAGTTGTGCCATCGGCGCGATGAATGGTCAACGGCAGCTCCATGCCCGGTGTGATGTCTTCTTCGATACCAATAAGGTCAAAGGTTTCCGTGCCATCAATGCCCAGACTTTTCCGCGTCACCCCTTCGGGGAACAGCAGTGGTAACAGGCCCATGCCCACCAGATTGGACCGATGGATGCGCTCAAACGATTCAACAATCACCGCGCGCACGCCCAACAGCATGGTGCCCTTGGCCGCCCAGTCCCGGGATGACCCGGTGCCATATTCCTGCCCGGCCATAATAATCAGCGGTGTGCCTTCATCAGCATATTTTGAGGCTGCATCAAAAATCGACATCTGTTCACCATCCGGCATATGCCGGGTGATGCCGCCTTCGGTGCCCGGCGCCAATTCATTGCGCAACCGGATATTGGCGAAGGTGCCCCGCATCATGACTTCATGATTGCCGCGACGCGCACCGTATGAATTGAAATCATGTTCGCCGATTTGGTGGCGGGTCAGATAGTGACCGCCCGGACCATCGGCCTTGATGGACCCTGCCGGGGAAATGTGATCGGTGGTAATTGAATCGCCCAACAACGCCAAAACCCGGGCACCCCGGACATCAGAAACCGGGGCCGGTTCGTGGGGCATATCGGCAAAATACGGAGGAAGACGGCAATAGGTGGATTCTTCACCCCATTGATAGGTAAGGCCTTCGGTGGTTTTGACGCCCTTCCAGGCAGCATCGCCTTCAAACACATTATCGTAGCGTGCCAGAAACATTTCTGGCGACATGGCGGCTTCGATGGCATCACTAATTTCTGCATTGGTGGGCCAAATATCTTTCAGATACACATCATTGCCGTCTTTATCCTTACCCAGCGAATCGGTGACCAGATTGCCCTTGAGCGACCCCAAAAGGGCGTACGCCACAACCAGCGGCGGTGAGGCCAGATAGTTGGCTTTGACGTGTGGATGCACCCGGCCTTCGAAATTGCGGTTCGATGACACCACGGCGGTGGCTACCAGATTGCCTTCATCAATGGCCTTTGAAACGGCTTCGTCCAACGGTCCGGAATTGCCGATACACGTCATGCAACCGAAGCCCACGATGTTAAACCCAAGCGCATCAAGATCATCCTGCAAGCCGGCTTTTACCAGATAATCCGCCACCACCTGAGACCCCGGTGCCAGAGATGTTTTAACCCAAGGCTTGCGGGTGAGGCCCTTGGCCACGGCCTTGCGGGCCAAAAGACCCGCACCAATCATCACGGCCGGATTTGACGTATTGGTACAGCTGGTGATGCCCGCCAGAACCACATCGCCATGGGTCAGATCATGTTCCATGCCCTCTATGGCAACGGACGCATTGGCATTGGCATCGCCCAGAAGATCAGGCAGGGCTTTGATGAAGGCTTGATCAGCTTCTGACAACAACACCCGGTCTTGGGGGCGTTTTGGCCCGGCAAGGGAGGGTTCAACCGTAGAAATATCCAGCGACATAGAATCAGTGAACACGGGGTCGGGGGCGCCTGGAACCCGCCACAGGCCCTGGGCCTTGGCATAGGCTTCGGTCAGGGCAATGGCGTCTTCATCACGGCCCGTGAAGCGCATATAGCGAAGGGTTTCATCATCTACTGGGAAGAAGCCACAGGTGGCCCCATATTCCGGCGCCATATTGGCAATGGTGGCACGATCGGCAAGCGCCAAATTGTCCAGACCGTCGCCATAAAATTCGACAAATTTTCCGACCACGCCTTTTTTGCGGAGCATTTCAACCACGGTCAGAACCAAATCTGTCGCCGTGTTGCCTTCTTTCATGGCCCCGGTCAGCTCGAACCCAACCACTTCGGGGATCAGCATGCTCATGGGCTGGCCCAACATGGCTGCTTCGGCTTCGATGCCACCAACCCCCCAGCCCAGCACTGCCAGACCATTGATCATGGTGGTGTGAGAATCGGTCCCCACCAGCGTATCGGGATAGGCAACGCCGTCTTCATCGGTCCAAACCACTTTGGCCAGATATTCCAGATTGACCTGATGGCAGATGCCCGCCCCCGGTGGCACCACCCGGAAATTATCAAAGGCCTTTTGGCCCCAGCGCAAGAAGGAATAGCGTTCCTGATTGCGTTCATATTCACGTTTGGTGTTGGCCTTGAAGGCATCATTCGTGCCGTAATTATCAACCATGACAGAATGATCAATGACCAAATCCACCGGCGACAACGGATTGATGCGATTGGCATCCCCACCAAGATCCAGCATCGCCTGGCGCATGGCGGCCAAATCCACCACGGCGGGCACGCCGGTCAGGTCCTGCATCAGAACCCGGGCCGGGCGATATGCAATTTCATGGTCTGAGCGTTTATTCTTCTGCCAATCGGCAATCGCTTGCACGTCTTCTTTGGTGACGCTGCGCCCGTCTTCGAACCGCAACATGTTTTCCAGCAATATCTTCAGCGACACCGGCAGACGGGAAACGTCCCCAAGGCCACCCTCAGCGGCTTCGGGCAGACCGAAATAGGTGTATGTTTTACCCCCTACTTCAAGGCTGCGTTTGGATTTGAAACTATCAACTGAATTGCTGGCCACGATTGGTCTCCTGAAATACCCAAGGGTGTAAAACCGGCAACCACGTTGCCGTCACGCCCTAATGTAACATTAAAAATCCTATGAAACCTGCGTGTTAACGGAGATTCTTCCCTTCGTCAAATTTCCTGTGCCCTAACCGGACACCCCCCATATGCCCCCAAACGTAAAAAACCACATTTCCGCCATCTTCAGGGCCTGCTTAGACCATATTTCAAAGCCCATATGATTGTGCTGGAAGTTCGCAGGATTTATCCCCTCCCCCTCAGGTGTGTGAAATTCCAGCAAAGCCTCCGCACCGGCCATTTACCCCCCGGCCGGATGCGAGAACGGCCACCGGCCCCCACCGGTGGCCGTTTTTTTACTGATTTTTATGGTATATGGAACCCATGACTGACCTGAATACAGCGACAAACGTGGAATCTTCGAACGCGCATGGCTATTTCTGCAAAGACTTGGCCTGTGTCAGGGGCGGACGGTTGCTGTTCAGCGATTTGGCATTTCGCCTGAAACCCGGCAGCGTTCTTTTTCTGACCGGCCCAAATGGCGTTGGTAAATCCAGCCTTTTGCGTGTTTTGGCCGGGTTTTTACCATCAGAACGCGGCCAATGCGGGTTTGAGTCGCCCGATTATTGGGGGACGGCCATCACGTATCTTGGCCATCATGACGGGTTAAAGCCACTTTTGACGGTTTCTGAAACGCTCAATTTCTGGATCACCCTTTCCGGGCATCTAGACCTGGATGCCCCCGATGCAACGCGCCAACGGGTCCTGGAAGATTTTGGGCTGGCGCCCATCGCCGATTTGCCGTGCCGTTATCTGTCCGCCGGACAACGGCGCAGGGTAGCACTGGCACGGACCGGGTGCGCCGCCAGCACGCAGAGCGCCTTATGGCTTCTGGATGAACCCACCACCTCCCTTGATCGCGCCAGTATCCATGCCTTTGAAGCGGTGCTGGCGCGCCACCGCGAAAAAGGCGGCATGGCCATTATCGCCACCCATTCAGAAATCAGGGCCGACGACAGTGACACCCTTGAAATCGCCCGATTTAAAACCGCCCCGGAACACGATCCCTTTTATCGTGGCCAAGACCTGGACATGGAAGCATGAACCGGTTTGTTGCGCTTACCGCCCATGATGTGCGGCTTTCCCTTCGCCATGGTGCCGACAGCCTGATGGTGATCGGGTTTTTTGTCCTGACGGTGACGCTGTTTCCCTTCGCCATCGGAAACAATCCAGCCCTTTTGACCCAAATCGCCCCGGGACTGGTCTGGGTGACGGCATTATTGGCCGCCATGCTGGCGCTGGACCGGTTGTTTCTGGCTGATTTTGAAGATGGCAGTCTGGATTTATTGGTCCTGACCGACATGCCCCTTGAACTTATTGTTCTGGCCAAGGCATTGGCTCACTGGCTGGTAACGGGGCTGCCTTTGATTATTTGCGCACCTTTGCTGGCCTTTATCCTCAACATGGAGGCGGCAGGCTTTGGGGCATTGGTCATGGCTTTGGCGTTGGGCACGCCGACGCTTACCCTGATCGGGACCATTGGTGCGGCACTCGCCCTTGGGGCGCGACGCGCGGGCGTTCTCGTTTCGCTTTTGGTACTTCCCCTTTATATTCCAGTTCTGATCTTTGGGGTGGCCATGGTCGATGCGGCAATTTCAGGGTTTGATATTATTGCGCATGCCAGCGCACTTGGTGGTTTCTTTCTGGCGGCATTGGCGCTGGCACCCATTGGTGCAGCGGCGGCATTGCGCCAGGCAACACGGTAAGGGTTGGACAACAATTCATGATTCATTTTCTTGCCAATCCCGCGCGGTTTTTGCGCATCGGTGCCATTGCCCTGCCCTGGATATGGACTGTCACTGCGGCCAGTTTTGGCGTCGGCCTTTGGCTTGCGCTGGTAACATCCCCTGCCGATTACCAACAAGGTGAAAGTGTCCGGATCATGTACATCCATGTGCCCGCGGCCTGGATGGCCTTAATGGTCTACACCCTGATCGCCGTTGCCTCTGCCATGGCGCTGGTATGGAAACACCCATTGGCCCATCTCATTGCCCGGGCAGCCGCACCCCTTGGGGCTGGCTTCACCCTTGCCTGCCTGATAACCGGCGCATTGTGGGGCCAGACCAGCTGGGGGTCGTGGTGGGTCTGGGATGCCAGACTAACCTCCGTGTTGGTGTTGTTTTTTCTTTATCTTGGGCACATGGCGCTCAGCAACGCTTTTGATGACCCCGATCGAGGCAACCGGGCAGCGGCACTGCTGGCACTGGTAGGGTTCGTCAACGTGCCGATCATAAAATTTTCCGTTGAATGGTGGGCAACCCTGCATCAACCTGCATCGGTGCTGCGCAGTGGCGGACCGGCCATTGATCCATCCATGCTGTGGCCGCTTCTGTTGATGGCCATTGCATTTGCAGGATATTTTTTCGCACTTTTGATCCTTCGGGTTCGGGCTGAAATAGCCGGGCGCAAGGTTGAAACCCTGATGGCCATGCGTGGCGATGAAGCAGGAATGGGTGGCTGATATGGAAATGATTAAAAGTATCTTTCATCTATCGGGCTATGGCATTTATGTTTGGCCTGCGTTCGCCGTCACCTTTTTGGTGCTGGTCTGGATGGGGGTCTCGACGCTCAGGCGGCTGAGGAAAAACGAAGCAAACCTTGCCCGGCTCCAGAAAATTCGTGCAGAAATTCTTGCCAACCAAGCCGAAAGTGATCCCCCTCAGTGAGCGCCACGTTAGATCAGAACCCGCAGAAGAAACGCCGCCCGCCCCTGACGGCCAAACGCCGCAGATTGTATTTATTGATTGCAGCGGCCATCATCCTTGGGCTTTCCGTGACACTTATTCTTAATGCGTTTCGCGACAGCCTTGTTTTTTTCTACACCCCAAGCGACATCGTCGGCGCAACAAAGAAGCCCGTGCCCCAAGACCGGATGATCCGCATCGGCGGTCTGGTGGAAGAGGGCAGCGTTAAAAAAACCAAAAATGCCGGCGTCAGTTTTGCCATCACCGATCTTTCAAACCGCATCGACGTTCGCTATCAGGGCATACTTCCCGACCTGTTTCGAGAAGGCCAAGGCGTGGTAACCCAGGGGAAATTTGGGCCAGATCAGGGGGGCAATAAAATGTTTATCGCCCACGAAGTCCTGGCCAAACATGATGAAACCTACATGCCCAAAGAAGTATCCGATGCCATAAAAAAATCCGGGAAATGGCAAGAAGGCGGCAAACGCGCAACGCCTAAGGTCAGTAAATAATGATTGTTGAAATTGGCCATTACGCGCTGATCCTTGCTTTCGGGCTCGCCCTTGTTCAGGCCAGCGCGCCCTTGATTGGCGCGCAAAAAAACAATGCGGTCTTAATGGACATGGGGCGCATGGCCGCCATGGCCCAGTTCTTGTTTGTCGCATTAGCGTTTGCTGCCCTGACCCACGCCTTTGTCGTGTCCGATTTTTCTGTGGCCATCGTGGTCGCCAATTCCCATTCTGCAAAACCATGGCTTTATAAATTGACCGGGGTTTGGGGAAACCACGAAGGGTCTATGGTTTTATGGGTTTTCATTCTGTCGCTGTTCGGCGCCTGCGTCGGCACCTTCGGGACCAACCTGCCACCAACCTTGCGCGCCCGCGTACTGGCCGTCCAGGGCATGATCGGGGTTGGGTTTCTGTTGTTTATCCTGACCACATCAAACCCGTTTTTGCGCCTTGATCCCGTGCCCGCAGATGGCCGGGGGCTTAACCCCATTTTACAGGATCCCGGGCTCGCCTTTCATCCGCCGTTTCTCTATCTCGGCTATGTCGGGTTTTCCGTTGCCTTTTCCTTTGCCATCGCTGCCCTGATCGAAGGCCGGGTTGATGCGGCGTGGGCGCGGTGGGTCCGGCCATGGACTTTGGCCGCATGGTGCGCACTGACCCTTGGGGTGGCGCTGGGCAGTTGGTGGGCATATTACGAATTGGGCTGGGGTGGGTTCTGGTTTTGGGACCCGGTGGAAAATGCATCCGTCATGCCGTGGCTTGCAGGAACGGCGTTGCTGCATTCAGCCATCGTTGTGGAAAAACGCAACGCCCTAAAAAGCTGGACCATCCTTTTGGCCGTCCTCACCTTTGTCCTGTCGTTGCTGGGCACCTTTATTGTGCGTTCCGGTGTTTTGACGTCCGTCCATTCCTTCGCCAATGATCCTGAACGCGGGTTGTTTATTCTGGTTCTTTTGATGATCGCTGCCGGGGGCGGCTTTGGGCTTTATGCATTACGTGCGCACAAATTAAAAAGCGAAGGCCTGTTCGCACCGATCTCTCGTGAAGGCGGGTTGGTGCTCAATAATTTGTTGCTAGGCGCTGCCTGTGCCACGGTTTTTATCGGCACCCTTTATCCGTTGTTGCTGGATGTTCTGGATGGGGGAAAGGTTTCTGTAGGACCACCCTTTTTTAACCTGACCTTCGCACCCCTTATGGCACCTCTGGTGGCCGTTATGGGTGTTGGGCCCATGTTGGCATGGAAGCGTGGCGATCTTGCCAGCGCCCTTTCACGACTGTGGATTGCTGCCGTGATTGCCGCGGTTGGTGGCATTGCCATCCTGTTCATCCATGGCGGGCCGGTCTATGCCGTTATTGGGATTGCCTTGTCGCTGTGGCTGATTGCCGGGGCGATAACGGAATTGGCAACGCGCATCCGACTGTTCAAAATTTCCGTTACCGCCAGCGCTCGCCGCCTGCGCAACCTGCCCCTTTCTGCCATCGGCATGACCATTGCCCACGGGGCAGTGGGGATTATGATCCTTGGCATCACGGCCTCCAGCGCATGGAAAATTGAACGCATTCTGGTCATGAACAAGGGCGATCAGGTCACCGTTGCCGGATATACCATCAAAATGGGGGGGGTCAATAATGTGCCCGGCCCCAATTATCTGGCGCAACGCGCAACCCTAACGGTGACCCGTTCAGAGCGCCCGGTAACGACCATGTTCCCGGAAAAACGGCGCTTTAAAAATCCGGTTCAGACAACCACAGAAGCCGCCATTTACACCACCGGGTTTGCCGATCTTTACATTGCACTCGGCGATCAACAGGTACCAAAAGCTGGCTCAACTGCCAAGGCAGGGTGGGTCGTTCGCGTCTATTATAATCCGCTGGTCCCCTGGATTTGGATTGGGGCAATCTTCATGATGCTGGGCGGGTTGGTGTCTCTTGCAGATCGCCGCCACCGGGTTGGCGCGCCCACACGGGCGGCATCGTAATGAACCGCTTTATTTATATTTTACCGGTCTTTTTTGTTAGCTTGCTGGCCGCCGTCTTTTGGCAAGGCCTGAAGCATGACCCGTCTAAAATTCCAACGCCAATGATTGACAAACCCGTGCCAAAATTTCGCGCACCCACCCTGTATGGCAAAGGTGAAATAAGCAACGCTGTCCTTAAGGGTCAGGTCACGGTGTTTAACGTGTTCGCATCGTGGTGCATTCCGTGTCGTGCAGAACACCCCATTCTTATGACCATCGCCAAATCGGGCAAGGCACGGGTGATTGGGTTGAATTACAAAAACAAACCGGCAGAGGCAAAAAGCTGGCTCAAGCAACTGGGCAATCCCTATGAAAAGATCGCCACCGATGCCAAGGGCCGCATTGCCATCGACTGGGGTGTATACGGGGTGCCGGAAACCTTCATCATCGATAAACTGGGGCGCATCCGGTACAAGCATGTTGGACCGATCATGCCCTTCCAGTATGAAAAAACCATCAAACCCCTGCTTGATCGGCTGGCGCGATGAAACAGAAAATTATCTGCCTTGTGTTGGGCCTATTTACATTGATGGCCAGTGCCACGATCCAACCCACATTTGCCGTGACCCCCGATGAAGTTTTATCCAACCCGGCATTAGAGGCCCGCGCGCGCGCGCTTTCGAAAAATTTGCGGTGTCTGGTCTGCCAGAACCAATCCATTGATGACAGCGATGCCGATCTGGCCCGCGACCTGCGCATTCTTGTCCGCGAACGGTTGGCCAATGGCGACACCGATCAACAGGTTCTGAATTTTTTGACCGCACGCTATGGCGATTTCGTCTTGCTAAAACCCCCGGTTAAACCCGCAACCTGGGCCTTGTGGTTTGGGCCCTTATTGGTCTTGGGTATAGCCATCCTTGGTATTGTCATCCGCTTGCGCCGAAAGGCCCGTGTTGATGCCCCCGCCCTTTCGCCTGAGGAACAGGCCGCTTTGAAACGCCTTATGGATAAGGGGCCATCATGAGCATCATTTTATTTCTTGCCCTTTGCGCCATGGCATTGATCGCTGGCGGTTTTGTCCTCGCCCCCCTGTTCAAGCGCCTGCCGCCGGTTGGTAAACGGGCCGCCTATGACCAGATGGTCTTCCGCGATCAATTGGCAGAACTGGAACATGATCTGGACCGGGGCGTGATCAATGCTGCTCAGGGTGAAGCGGCACAGGCGGAAATCGGGCGCAGGCTTCTTGCCGCATCCAAAGAGGCGGAACACCTGGAATCCGAACGCCATGAATCTAAACCAGCATCAGGGCGTGCGCTAACATTTGGTTTTGCATCACTGGCCATCGTGGTGCCAATTTTATGCGGTGTTTTCTATCTGTTTATTGGCAGCCCTAACCAACCGGGGCTGCCCTTCGCGGAACGCAGGGCAGAAAATACCGGCCCGGAAATGACCCTGGAGAAATTTGCAAAAATTATCTCCATGGTGGCGCGCGGCGTGGAAATGAAACCCAATGAAATTGCCGGGTGGAAAATTCTCTCAACCGGCTACCTGCGATTGGGGCGCGATGGGGATGCAGAAAAGGCATTAAGCCGCGCCCTGGAGCTCGCCAAAGGCAACGCAGTCGAGGCCGCCACCATTGCTGCCAATTTCGGCGAAGCCTTGGTTGCACGCGAAAATGGCCAGATCACCCCACGAGCCCAGCGCGCGTTTGAACGCGCCCAGGGGCTTTCTCCAAAATTGCCAAAGCCACGTTATTATTTAGGCTTGGCCCTGTTACAAAGTGGCGATGCTAAAAGCGCGCTAGCACTTTGGACCCAGCTTGCCGCCGAAGCCCCCCCCAATGCCCCCTGGCTGGGCATTTTGAAAAAACGCATTGAGCGCATCAAGAAAGAAAGACCCCAAACGCCATAAAACCGGTGATGTGCTGTTTATGTTTTCCGGGCAAGGGCCCGCAATCCTCAAAGCCCCTGCAATATCTGGGTCCGTTTTGTGGCGGCTTCTTTCTTGGTAATCAGGCCTTTTTGAAGCATTGCTTTCAAACGCTTAAGCCGCACCTCCATTGTTTGTTTTGATGCCGGGTTTGGCTGGCGTTTTACAGGCAAATTGGGCGCTGTGTCAGGGGCCATTTTTTTAGGCCTGAATGAACGCCCGCGCATAACCGGTTTGGCCAGCGATAACATAAGCGGCTGGTCAACCCCGGGCCGCCCCGGAATTTTAGCCATGCGCCGATAGGCCATGATGGCATCGCGGGTTTTATTGACCATCTTTCCATTGGCGGCGCCTGGCTTATAACCCCGGTTTTTCAGGGCATTTTGCGCCATTCGGATAAGGGATGCTTTGGCATATTTCGAGCCCCGCCCCACGGCACGGAATAAAATCTTGATGCCTTTTTTCCGGTTCTGGCGCAGCCCGGTGCCATAGTAAAACGCCCGGCCAATCGCAACCTCGGCATTGAGATTTCCCGCCGCCGCCGATTTAGCGTAAAGAAGTACTGCAAGCTTTCGATTGCGCTTAATTCCCCCCCGACCATTATGATAGATGTAGCCAACATATAATTGGGCCTTAGCACGAATGGGCGTGAGTCCTGTGCGCACAAGAGGTGCCAAATATTTCAAAGCCAAACGGTAATTCCGCGCACCATATGCACGATGGCCCAGATTAGAAAAATCTTTGGGTGATGCCTTTACAAGGCGGGCAAAGTTAGCGCGCGCAACCGATGCCTTGGTCCGAAGTTTTCTTATAATCCCGTGAGGAACAACCCATCCAAGAACCGGAGAATAATAAAATTTTGATTTTTGAACATTGGGCTTGGGCTTGATGTTTTTGCGTGCCTTAGGTTCTGGATAGGTTTTTCTTTTGGTTTTTTTTATGCGGTAAATATAACCCGAAGCCTGTGGCCAACGTTTGGCAAGCCCCTTGAATTTTGCTGCATCCCAGCGCGCCACAACTTCCCAAGTCACGAGCCAGCGGGTGATGGAAGCCGTGCGTCGGGGTTCTTGCCTTTTTTTACTCTTATAAATGCTGCCTTGTTTTCGCGTATAGGCAATAACCATCTTGTTGCCGAGTTTTAAGGGAAATAATTTTCCCTGCACCTCATCAATGCTGGTGATCCGGCTGGCGGTAGAATGAGAGCTTTCATACTTCCCCGCATAATATGTTGTGGCTGCCCCCCGCCGGGCAAAGACGATCCCGGCTTTATAGATTTCTTGGTAGGTTGTCTTCCCCGTCCAGGCCCCAGGGGTGCCAGAAAATTCTTTATAACGATATGTGATGAAGGGGCCCTTGGGTTCGAAACGATCTCGGATTTTGGTCACACCGCCTCTTCCCACGCCCTTTTTTGGTTTCCAATTTTTTCTGGTCCTCACATATGTGACGGCAACATCAGGCCAGTTTTGAAATGCCGGATGGTTTTGGACGGCGCGCACCACCGGTGCGGGAACACCAAAGGCTTTTTTCGTGCCCTCCAATGCATAAGCCGGTCCGGTGAAAAATCCCGCCAGCAATGAAAATGCGAAAGCCGCAAGGTCGATCATCTTAATATTTTTCATGCGCGTATCTGGCCCCTCAATGCTTGCTGCAATTAAAGGTCGTGCCATTAAAATTTGACGCGTGATGGGGCCAGGTGCAGGCCCCCTAGGTCACGTGTTTCCCGGTAAGGGCCGGGGGGCCGCCATGCCCATTGATGGGCGCGCGACCATTGGCGGTGGCAGAAATGGCGCCCTTATATTCTGTGCAAGGCCCAATGCAGAAGGTGATCTCGATTTTTTCATTACAACTGTTCATCAACCAATCGGCAATGGTATCCCCGCGCTTGAAAGAAACGCACCGGGTTAAATCTTCTACTTTTTTTTCAGGCTTTGCGGGCTGGAAATCATGGCGGCTGATATAATTGCTAGACCCGTCTGACCCGTCTGAGCCGCCTGAGCCGCCTGAGCCGCCTGAGCCTATAGAGCCGCTGTAATTATTGAGCCCTTGGCCATTGGTCGCCCATTTTTCAAGGTTGTTGGTGATGGCCGTGACCCGGCGGTTGGAAAGTGCCGGGGTCTTTTGGATGCCCCGGCGCGCCGCCAGTGAGGGTTTATGCCCATGGCGTCTACACTTCGTATCGTATCCGCCGCCTCGTGAGGGCGAAAAATTGGCACGCCCCCGGGCCTGCCTTTTAAAATAGGCATCACATTTAGCTTTGCCCAAATATTTGGATTTTGAACCTGGCCTGCGTGAATTGCTTGACCTGCGTGAATTTCGCGAATTGCGCGATGATGTGGAACGACCGCTCTTGGGGCGCCGGTTTTTACTCATGAGGTAATCCGTGTGTTTACTGACAAGGTCTGTCAATGCATCACCCACACCACACATGCAGGCACGCCATTTTTCATGTCCCCGGCCAATTTGGCTTTGGCCACGGCCTCTCTCGCATATTTTCCCCACCTTATTGAGCTCAGCGGCAAATTTCTTGTGGGTGAAGGTCGCCACGTCATGGGCCGATAATATTCTTTGATACCAGCGCCGGTACACCGAAGGATGTTGGGATTTCCATTTTTGACAACTGGGACTTATAGCGGCAGCGGGGCCAGCACTTGTCGCGACCAAAAAAGTCCCTAGCAGACAAAGCAAAAATCCGGTTTTAAAAACGCGTCGCTGCATTTTATCCCTCCCGAAAGACACTTTAGCCATCTTTGCCAAATGGCACGACGGACCCTTGATGCGCACTTGAAATCGAAAAATACTAGGCTTTCTGGGTCAATCAGACAAGTTTGGGCCTGAAATGAAGGGGTTAGCCAGCCGCCCCAGCGTGCGAACGGTAAAACCCGCTTACCCGCAAGGCATTGAAAAGATGGTGGAGCCGAGCGGGATCGAACCGCCGACCTATACGTTGCGAACGTATCGCTCTCCCAACTGAGCTACGGCCCCACAAAAGTTGGCGGATAATGTGTCTGAGAGATGCCCCTGTCAAGTATGGCAAACCATCGGATGGGCAATCGGGGCGGCAATATCTTGCCAGAATGCCCAACCAGACAACAAAGGGCCGCAGCGGTGCTTGATTCCCGTTCTTATCGCCGCTAGGTTTCCCCCCATCACGCACCGTCCATAATATGTGCGGTGAGCCGTCAAAAATTATGAAACCCCAAATGGAGACACGGACCCGATGCAATCGCTTTTGATTCTGATTGATACAATTCTGGGCATCTATACGTGGCTTTTGTTCATTTGGGTGATGATGAGCTGGCTGGTGTCTTTCGATATCATCAACACCCATAACCGCTTTGTTTATCTGGTCATGGATTTTCTGCATCGCATTACCGCCCCCCTGATCCGCCCCATTCAGCGCATGGTGCCAAGCATCAGCGGCATCGATGTTTCCCCCATTATCCTTATTCTGGGCATCTGGTTCATTCGTAATCTGATGCATGAATATCTCTGGTAAAGACATCGAAGTTACCCCTGTGATCCCTGTATCCATTTCCAAGACAGGTGATGGGGTTGTCATTCCAGTTCGGGTAACCCCGGGGGCGCGGCGCAACCAGATCATGGGCACCAGGGATGATCCCAATGGCACCACGCGGCTTCGGGTCAGTGTCAGTGCCATACCGGAAAATGGCAAAGCCAACACCGCCCTGATTTTGCTATTGTCAAATGCATGGCGGCTGCCTAAATCCAGTTTTTCCATATCATCTGGGGCTGGCTCTAAACAGAAAACTGTGCAAATTTCAGGGGATCCTGATCACCTTCTTGAACGCATCCATCATGGGGAAGACAAGTGAACGATAAAGGCAGCGCAAGCATCATAGACGGCAAAGGTTTTGCAGCGGACTTAAGGGCCAGAATTGGTGCCGCCGTCAGCCAGATCAAAGACAGCCATAACATCACCCCCGGCCTTGCCGTTGTTCTGGTCGGCGAAGACCCCGCCTCTCAGGTCTATGTCCGTAACAAGGGCCGCGCCACCGAGGGTGCGGGCATGGCTTCTTTCACCCATCAGTTATCCAAAGATATCAGCGAAGATGAATTGCTGGGCTTGATTGCCAAACTGAACAACGACGATGCTGTTGATGGCATTCTTGTGCAGTTGCCCCTGCCCAGCCACATTAATTCCGAAACCGTGATTGAAGCCATTGATCCGACAAAAGACGTGGATGGCTTTCACCTGATTAATGTCGGAAAACTGGCGGCGGGCATGAAAAATGCTTTTGTGCCCTGCACCCCGCAGGGCTGCATCATGATGCTGCGCGACGCGCTGGGGTCTCTTGAAGGGATGCATGCCGTGGTGCTGGGACGGTCCAATATTGTTGGCAAACCCATGGCCAGTCTTTTGCTTGCCGAAAATTGCACCGTCACAATTGCCCATTCCAAAACCAGAAACATTGCGGCTGAGGCCGCGCGTGCAGACATTTTGATCGCCGCCGTTGGCAGGCCCCAGATGATCAAGGGAAGCTGGATAAAGCCTGGCGCTTGCGTCATTGACGTTGGCATCAACCGGGTTGAAGGGGACAATGGCAAAAAGCGACTGGTCGGCGATGTGGATTTTGATGAGGCCGTCAAGGTAGCGGGCTTCATCACGCCGGTTCCAGGCGGCGTTGGCCCCATGACCATTGCCTGCCTTCTGCGCAACACCGTGATTGCAGCATGCCTCCGCGCAGGCATTGATGCCCCTGAAATTTAAGCAATTAAGTGGCACAAATGATGGTCTTTCGCTAAGCTGTTTGACAGCAACATCAGGAAGAGGCCGCAATGGATAACAAACGCGCCGTCCCCATCGCCCTTGTGGTCATTGGGTTGTTCGCCGTTAATTTCTTTTATCTATCAGACCTGATCATCGTCCACACGTCAGAACCCGGCATCGTCATTGGCTGGCGTTCTGCTGTTGCCATTGGGGCTGCCAACATCATTTCCATCGTTGGCATTCTGGCTGCCATGAATGGCGGCAATGATGATTCCTGAACAACAGAGCGCATCATGAGCGCAAGCTTCACCCCCCTGATATCTGCCACCCTTTGTTTTGTCTTGGGGCATTTCATTTTATCCGCACGGCCCATCCGGGATTACCTGATAGAGACCCTGAGGCGAAATGGGTTTCTTGGGGTGTATTCAATTTTTGCCGCAACCAGCTTCATCTGGATGAACCTGGCTTATGCCCGCGCCCCCTTTGAAGACCTTTGGGGTGACCCGACCTGGATCCGGTGGCTGGGAATTATTGCCATGCCATTGGCCACTGTGTTGCTGGCGACCGGCGCCATGACGGCAAACCCGGCAGCCCTTGGATTTGGGGATCTTTTGGAACAGGGCCGCAAACCCACCGGTGTTCAGAAAATCACCCGCCACCCGGTTCAATGGGCCATTGCCATTTGGGCGGGCATTCATTTTCTCGCCAATGGCGATATGGCTTCGGCAATTTTCTTTGGCGGATTTCTAACGCTTAGCATTTTGGGCATGGTGCATATGGAATGCAGAAAACGGGCTGAAAATGACGCGTTGTGGACCCGGTTTACAGATCAGTCTTCGTTTTTTCCATTCGGGGCCATCATGGCCGGGCGCGTAAAAACCAGCCTGAAAGAAATAGGGCCGAACCGCATCGCTGTCGGGATTATACTTTACCTTGTGCTGTTGTTTGGCCACCGCATCGCCATCGATGTGCCGCTGTTGCCACAGTTTTCAGGAATTTAACCGTTCCGTTCTTTAAGCAACCGAAGCCGCAGGGCATTCAGCTTGATGAAGCCCGCCGCATCCCGTTGATCATAGACCGTGTCATGTTCAAACGTGGCGTGTTCTTCATCATACAGGCTTTTGTCAGACTTGCGCCCCACCACCATGGCAGAACCCTTGTACAACTTAACCCGAACCAAACCCGAAACATGGGTCTGGCTGGCATCGACCGCGGCTTGAATCATTTCGCGTTCGGGTGAAAACCAAAAGCCGTTGTAAACCAGTTCCGCATACCGCGGCATCAGTTCATCTTTCAGGTGCGCCGCACCCCGATCAAGGGTAAGGCTTTCCATCCCGCGTCTGGCTGCCATCAACACCGTGCCGCCGGGGGTTTCGTAAACGCCCCGGGACTTCATGCCAACAAACCTGTTTTCCACCAGATCAATCCGGCCAATCCCGTTGGCCCCGCCCAAATCATTCAACCGCGTCAGCAATTCAGCAGGGCTCAACGGTTCGCCATCAATGGCAATCGGGTCGCCTGCTTTGAATTCAATTTCCACATAGGTTGCTTTATCGGGGGCATCTTCGGGTGCCACAGAACGGGTATACATGGTGTCATCGGGTTCAACCCAGGGGTCTTCCAATGCCTTGCCTTCATAGGAAATGTGCAACAAGTTTGCATCGGTCGAATAGGGGGCCTCGCCCCGCTTGTCCCGGGCGATGGGGATCTGGTGATTTTCGGCATATTCAATCAATTTAGACCGTGACGTCAGGTCCCATTCCCGCCAGGGTGCGATGACCTGAATATCAGGCTTCAACGCATAATAACCCAGCTCAAACCGGATTTGGTCGTTGCCCTTTCCCGTGGCGCCATGGGAAACCGCATCGGCTCCGGTCAGCTCGGCAATTTCGATCTGGCGTTTGGCAATCAATGGCCGGGCAATGGATGTGCCCAACAGATAAATGCCTTCGTAAAGCGCATTGGCCCTGAACATGGGAAAAACATAGTCCGCAACAAAGGTTTCGCGCAGGTCTTCGACATAGATTTCCTTGATCCCCATGTCTTCGGCTTTTTTGCGCGCGGGCTCTACTTCTTCGCCCTGTCCTAGATCGGCCGTGAAGGTTACCACCTCGCAGTCATAGGTTTCCTGTAACCAGCGCAGGATCACGGATGTATCCAACCCGCCGGAATAGGCCAGCACCACTTTGTTGATTTTGTCGCTCACGTTCTTATCCGATGTTCTCAGTGTTTAATTTCGGCGGACAATACGCACAAACAGGCCTTCCCTGCAACCACAGCAAACCAAAGGCAAAAAACCGTCTGATGCATTAGGTTCAGGCTGGGGCCGAATCTTTTGCCTGCTGCTGGCTTTTGCGCAACCGTTCGCTTTTGGTTTTAAGCTGGCCACAGGCAGCCAGAATATCGCGCCCCCGGGGGTTTCGAATGGGGGCCGATAAACCTGCGTCATTAACAATTTCTGCAAATCGGTTGATGGCACCCCGGGTCGAACATTCATACGCAACGCCGGGCCATGGATTAAAGGGGATCAGGTTGGTCTTGGCTGGAATATCTTTCAGCAACTGCACCAGCGCCCGGGCATCGGCTGGGGAATCATTGATCCCCTTCAACATCACATATTCAAATGTAATGCGTCGTGCATTATGGGTGCCCGGATAATCGCGGCATGCCGCCAACAGTTCTGCCAATGGATATTTTCGATTGATGGGCACCAGAACATCCCGCAATTCATCAGTAACAGCATGCAGCGACACCGCCAGATTAACGTCGAGTTCTTCGCCGCATCGCGCCATCATGGGCACAACACCGGCAGTCGACAGGGTGATGCGCCGCTTTGAAATGGACAGGCCTTCGTGGTCCATGATGATGCGCAACGCCTTTGCGACATTGTCGAAATTATAAAGCGGCTCTCCCATCCCCATCATGACAATGTTGGTGATCAGCCGTTCATACGATGGCAATCCCCATTCGTTGATGGCGTCTCTGGCGGCCATTAATTGGCCAACAATTTCTCTGGCTTCCAGATTGCGGACCAGGCGCTGCGTGCCGGTATGACAAAAAGCACAGTTGAGCGTGCAGCCAACCTGAGAGGAAATGCAAAGAGAACCCCGTTCCGCCGCCGGGATATAAACCGTTTCCGCCAATTGGCCGTCTTCGAATTGAAACACCCATTTGCGGGTCGCATCTTCGGATATTTGGTCTTCCGTCGGTTTGGGTCGCTCAAGGGAAAACCGTTCCCCAAGACTGGCGCGAAATGATTTTGCCAGCGTTGTCATGTCTTCAAAATTGCGCGTGCCACGGTGATACACCCAATGCCACAACTGGTTTGCGCGAAATGGCTTTTCCCCGCATTGGGCCATCAGGGCCGCAAATTCATCGCGATCAAGACCCACAAGGGATGTGAGCGCGCCCTCATTTGAACCTGATGCGGCTTCATCTGTCATGTTTTATCCTGTTCGGTTTGCCCAAATGAGTGAGCGCTATTTAAGGCCACAGGCCCGATTAATTTTCTTAATCGCCCGGGTAAAGCCCTTCAGGGAATATGTGTCGGTCGTCGTCACACCACTTTTTGATCTGCCAACGACTTTCATTGCATTGCCCTTTTTCATGGCGGCGATCAAAACTTTGTCGCTGGCAACATTCTTTGACCATGCCGCGTCTTTGTCTGTGACCAGGGAAAATTTCTTATCCTTGATGGAAACGGTGACGGTGCTTTTTAATTTAAAGGTATAGCCCGCCTGAAAATTGACAACGTCACGGTCCTTTTCTTTTGGGCGATGGGTTACAAAAACCACCACGTCACCGCGCTTGCGAAATTTGCCGCGCGATCGTCTCGGCTTGCTGACGATATAGCAGCTACGCTGTCCATCCTCGATCAATTTATAGGCATACCAGACACCATGCTGGCCAAGAAATGTCTGGCGGTCCGCAGCAGCAGCGCCTGCTGTTGCCGAAACAATTATCGCCAATGTCAACGAAATACATTTCAGAAAATTATTCATCATCGACCCTTCCATATTCTTCAATTCATCTGGCAGTGCGAATTATGGGCCCGCCAGAGACATGGTGGGGCAGTGGCACCGGGTCGCCCCCTTCCATAACCGGACGTGCGGCAAACCGGCCCAGATTAATCAGCCTGTCATACATGACAACCGCGCCTGCGGTCGCCACATTAATACAAAATTTGGTCGGTATTTTGACCGTAAAATCACATCGTTCCAACAATTCCGGCGACAGGCTGCCGCGTTCGGGGCCCAGCACATAGGCCGCTTGGCGGGGATGGCGAAAACTTGGCAATTCTTCTGCACCATCAACTAATTCAATGCCAACCAGACGGCACGCCGCCGGCAACCCAAGATCACCCACCGTTTCAAATTCATAAAGTGGCACTTCTCCGGGGGTATTTGAGGTGTCGACGTTGCGGACTTTTCCTCTGGCATTTTCGCGATTGTAAAGCGCATCAATGGTGAAAATGAAGCTCGCCCCGAACCCGTGGGCCGAGCGAAACAGGTTTCCTGCGTTCATGGGCTTGGACAGGCCCTCTACGCCAATGCCGAAATAACCGCGCATGGATGAGAGGTTTACCGGATGGAGCGCGAATGACAAGCCTTTCAAAGGCTTTATTTTGGTATCAAAACGAAAAATCGCCAGAATGCCTTAAAAAAACCAGCACGGGAACACTGGCCCCACACGGGCATCGGGGTTAAGTTGCTGCGATGTCTGCCCCTGAACCCCCCTTACAGGCCTTTAAAACCCGCTGGAACGCGCTTTCCGCCAATTTACGGGGTGCTGTGTGGATTATGGTTGCCGCATTGCTGCTGACCGCCATGGGGGGCCTGGTGAAGCAGATCGGCACCGGCCTTGAAACCGTCCAGGTGGTGTTTTTTCGCAGCCTGATCGGGGCCGTTCTGTTGCTGCCCTTCATGCTGCGGTCCGGCCTTAAGGGGTTCAAGACCAAACGACCGTTCATGCACAGCGCCAGAACCATCGTTGGCGTGACTGGCATGTTCTGTGTGTTTTATGCCTTTGCCCACCTGCCTTTGGCAGAAACCGTCGCCATTGTATTCTCGCGGCCCCTTTTTGCGGTGGCCCTTGCCGTGCCGTTTCTGGGCGAGGTTGTCGGCTGGCGTCGGGTCACGGCTGCCATCGTCGGATTTATTGGCGTCTTGATCATGGTTCGCCCCGGCACTGCCGCTTTTGATCCGGCATCGCTTTATGCTGTCACGGCGGCCTTCACTGCCGGCACCATTGCCATCTTGATCAAAAAACTATCGGCAACTGAGGCCGGCACCGCCATCGTCATGTGGTTTTCTGTTGGTAGCGCCGTCATCACCTTTGTCCCCACCCTGATGGTCTGGATATGGCCGACCCCATTGCAATGGGGTCTTTTAGCATTGATCGGCGTCATTGGGGTTATTGGACAGACCGCGATGACCTGGGGATTTTCGACCGGGGAAACGTCTTTCGTGGCGCCGTTTGATTATTCCCGCCTGATTTTTGCGGCCATCATTGGCTTGTTTGTCTTTAGTGAAATCCCCGACACATGGGCCATAATAGGCGCGATGATTATTGTCAGCAGCGGCTATTACATCGCGCGCCGCGAAATTGCGCTCTCTCGTGCGCGCAAGCGCGCGGATCAGTGAGGGGGCTCGTGCGCGCAAGCGCGCAGATCAGTGAGGGGGCTCGTGCGCGCAAGCGCGCAGATCAGTGAGGGGGCTCGTGCGCGCAAGCGCGCGGATCAGTGAGAGGCGCTTAAATTAGCATTGTAAAATAATTGTGATGATCTGGCGCTGGACAGGGATGGGCGTCCTATGGTGATTAAAACAAACACTTTTGACTCCCGCCAAACACAAGGCCAGCAAACATGACAAAAAAAACCAAAAAAACTGTGCCTTCCGTGAAAACGGTCCGCCGTCTTTCCGCCGCTCAATTATGCTTCATCTGTGATCCAAAAAGCCTTGGCTTTAAATCCACCAATGATCTGGAAAGCCCATCTGAGATTATTGGCCAGGACCGGGCCGTTGCCGCCATCCAGTTTGGTGTGGGCATCGACAAAGAAGGCTACAACATGTTTGCCCTTGGTCCATCGGGGGCGGGTAAACACAGCGTCATCCGGCAATTTCTGGATGGCCGCGCAGGCGACATGCCAACGCCGCCTGATACCTGTTACGTCAATAATTTTATCCAATCTTATAAGCCGGTCCTGATCCAACTGCCTGCAGGACGGGGCGCTGGCTTGCGCCAAGACATGGCCCAATTGGTCGAAATGGTAAACGTTGCCATCCCCCGTGCCTTTGAAGGGGATGAATACCGGAACCGACGGCAAAAGCTGGAAGCCCACTTCAAAGAAGCCCAGGAAGCCCTGTTCGAAGGCGTCCACAAAGAAGCCCATGACAATGCCATCAATGTTCGACGCACATCGGGCGGGCTTGTCATGTCACCCATGAAAGATGGCGAACCCATTGAGCCGGAAGTGTTTCAAAAATTACCCGAAGCCGAACAAAAACGCGTCCACGACATTATCGAAATGCTTGAGGAAAAACTGCGTAACGCTTTGGCGGAAATGCCGGCCCTTGAACGCCAATTTCGCGAAGACATTCAGGAAATAAATCAGGGCATCACTGTGTTCGCGATCGGCCACCTGATCGACGACCTGAAGAATCGCTATGGGGATGTGGCCAATGTTCAGGCCTATCTGGATGCCGTGCGAAAAGACATGGTGGCGCACGCCGAAAATTTTCTGCCCCCTTCCCCCACGCCAGATCCCGCCGGGGGAACAGGTCAATCTGCAGAAGAAAGAGACCCAAATTTTTTGGTTCGCTATCAGGTTAATCTTCTGGTGGACCACAGCGCCGATGATGGTGCGCCCGTGGTCTACGAAGATCTGCCAAACCTGCAAAGCCTGATTGGGCGCATTGAACATATTGCCCAGTACGGCGCGCTCAGCACCAACTTCACCCTGATCCAGCCTGGTGCCCTGCATCGCGCCAATGGGGGCTACCTGATTTTGGATGCCCGCAAAATATTGACCGCACCCTTTGCCTGGGATGAATTAAAACGGGTTCTGAAATCCCGGGAAATTCGCATCGAAAGTCCGGAACGGCTGATGTCTGTTGCGACCACCGTCACACTGGAACCCGCCCCCACCCCTCTTGATGTCAAAGTGGTGCTTCTGGGCGAACGCGGGCTCTATTACACCCTGACCCAGTCTGATCCTGAATTTAACGAACTGTTCAAGGTCGAGGTCGATTTCGAAGAGACCTGGGACAGGACGCCAGAAAACATGCAGCTTTTCAGCCGCTTTCTGGCCTCGGTCATTCGCAAACAAAACCTGAAGCCCTTCAGCGCACCCGCCGTTGCGCGGGTCATCGAACATGCCGCCCGCCTGGCCGGCCACATTGACCAAATGACCACCCATTCCAGAACCATCTCTGATCTATTGGATGAAGCCGATTATTGTGCCGGGACAAATGGCAAAAAAATTGTTGGCCCAAAGGATGTCCAACAAGCACTGGATGCCAAGGTTGAACGCGCCGATCGCATTCGCGACATCACCTATCAAAGCATCAGCCAAAAGACCGTCCTTATGGACACGAAGGGAGCGGTCACGGGACAGCTCAATGCTTTGGCTGTCCTGCAGCTTGGAAAGTTTCCCTTTGGCCGACCCTCGCGCATTACGGCCAGGGTGCGCCTTGGGCGCGGCCAGGTGGTAGACATTGAACGCGAGGTTGAACTGGGTGGGCCCCTTCATGCCAAGGGGGTGTTGATCCTGTCTGCCGTTCTCGGCGCACGCTATTGTCCAGACCTGCCGTTATCACTATCGGCCAGCTTGGTCTTTGAACAATCTTATTCCGGCATTGATGGGGATTCTGCATCCTCTACTGAACTTTACGCGCTGTTATCGGCACTGGCAGATGTCCCTATTAAACAATGTTTTGCCGTGACCGGATCGGTTAATCAATTTGGCGAGGTTCAGGCCATCGGTGGGGCCAATGAAAAAATCGAAGGGTTTTTCGATGTCTGTCAAATGGATGGACTGACCGGAGAGCAAGGCGTTTTAATTCCACAATCCAATGTCCAGCATCTGATGCTGCGCCACGATGTTATCGATGCCGTTCGTAAAAACAAATTCCACATCTATCCCATTGCCCATATCGACGAAGGCATCACCGTGTTAACCGGGGTCAACGCAGGGGCGCGCGACAAGCATGGCAATTTTCCAACCGGCACCATCAATGCAAAAGTAGAGGCAAGGCTTCAGGCCTTTGCCGCAGCGGCCGCCAAAGCCGCCGGACACACCGACAAGAAACAGGATTAAATTCCGATGTCTTTTGAAACCATGGTCCCATGGCTCGTCCTTAGCGTTTACTGCATCATTATTCTGCGCATGACGCCAAAAAGTGTCAGCCCAAAACAGTTCTTTGGCGGCGCTGCCAAAGATGGTGGTGAACCCAGCCTGTGGCTTTTGGTGGCGTCGGCCGCCATCACCTGGATCTTTGCAAAGTCCATCGCCAATGCAGCCAATTTGGCCGGCGCCTTCGGCATCGCTGGCGGAATAGGCTATGCGTTTTATTACCTGAGCTTTCTGGTCGCAGGCGGGGCCATATACCTGATCCGGGTCAAGGGGGGACACACATCCCTCGCCGGGTTTTTAACCAGCAAATATGGCGCAACCTGCGCCCGGTTGTTCCTGATTGCCATCGCCATTCGATTGTTCAACGAAGTATGGTCCAACACAAAAGTCGCCTCCCTTTATTTTGGCGCCGAAGGCAGCACGCCCTACTGGACAGGGGTGGCACTGGTCACAGCTTTCACGGTTTATTATTCATGGCGCGGGGGGTTGCGGTCTTCCATCCTGACCGATGGCGCCCAAATGATCTTGGCCGCCATTCTTTTGGTGATGATCCTGGCCGTCATCTGGCCGGAACTGGGGGCGCGTGGCTTGCCTGAAATGCCGGTTGAAGCCCATTTGGCCGGGCTTACCTTTTGTGGATTGGCGCTGGTCCAGGTGCTGAGCTATCCCTTCCATGACCCCGTTCTGACCGATCGTGGCTTCATCACCAACCCCCGCACCATGTTGAAAGGGTTTGTTCTTGCCGGATTGATCGCCGGCGGATTTATCTTGTTGTTCTCTACCATCGGCCTGTATGGGCGCGCCATGGGGCTGTCTGGCAACATGACGGTTGGGGTACCTGCGCTGTTTGGATTGCCGGTGCTGTTAATTTTCAATGCCATCATGTTAACCAGTGCCGGTTCCACCCTTGATTCCACCTTTGCGTCCACTGCAAAACTGGCGGGCAGGGACTGGCGGGGAAGCGCAGAACACCCCACCAAAAATGATACCAAAATTGGCCGCAAAATTATGGTGGGGATCGCCATTGTCGGGAACGTGCCATTGCTCAGCATTTATTTTGGCGATGCGGTTGGGCCCGCCATCATTGCCGCCACCACCATTTCAGGAACCATGGTCATGGGGTTGGCCCCTATTTTTCTGCTGGCCTTTCTGCCCCATGCGGGCAGGGAAAGTTTTCATCTGGCCTTCTGGCCGGGGCTGGTGCTTGGGGTTTTGGTCACCCTTGAACATGCGCTTCGCGTAGAAATATTTCCGGCATGGATTGATATCGGACATGGCAAATACGCCGATGATTTTGGCATCAATCTTTGGGGGCTGGCGTTGTGCACGTTTGGTTACATTCTGGGAACTGTGATTGCGCGCATGCGGCGGCCCAACGCCTCTTTAGCCTAAGTGCCCCGCAACATCGGCCGCGATAAACCCACGGTCAATTTCTCGCCCAGAACTTCTCTTCGGAACCGAAACAGCTCGGCGGGGCGGCCACGTGAATGGGCCTGATTTCGACCGACCGATTCCACAAGATCGGCATTGATGACCAGACGACGGAAATTCTGTTTGTGTAATTCTGCACCGCTTAATGCCTCTGCAACGCGCTGCAATTGCAAAAGGGTGAATTCCCCCGGCAGCAATTCAAACACAACGGGCCGGTAAGCAAGTTTGCCCCGCAACCGGCCAAGGGCCGTTGCCAGAATGCGGCGATAGTCGGATGCCAATGGCAGGCCCAATTCAAATCGTGGTTGCTGGATGAATTCTTGATCCACTGCTGGGTTCGCTGCACGATAATCCCGACTGGCCTCTGCCACCAAGCCTGCCTCATACAGCAATTCATAGCGTTCCGGGCATAACACGCTATCCATTTCTGCCCCACCCGTTTGGCCAAAAGTGACATTTACCCGTTCCTCGCGCTGCTGGCGGCTGCCAGCCTTTTGGGAATCGCGCACCCAGCGGCTCAGGGCAGGTTCAATGTGTTCGGTGATGATTGCGGGCTGGCCCATGCGCCAGTCTTCCCATGGCAAAAAATCGTACCAATCATGCCATGTGGCATTGGGCCGCTTTACGGCGTCCTCATGGGTCAGGGCGATATAGGCAACGGACACGACCCTTGGGCCGCCTTCAATCTCGCGCAGGTCGCGGTGACGATTGCCAAAGCTGTAGAGCTGCTCAACATAATACAAATCCAGACCCGTCTGCGCCTCGACCAGCGAACGCAAGCCGCTTTCCAGGCTTTCGTGCATTTCTGGATCAAATGGGCCATTGGGCAATGACATCTGGGCCAATGATGTGCCCGCGTTATCGGCCTCAACAAGCAAAACCCTGGGTTCATCATTGGTGACGGCAACGATGGCAACCGTCAAATTAATGATCGTATGTGGCGGATTTTGGGGCATTGGCGCCTTTTTGATAAACATAGCGGAGGCTCAAATGGCTTGACTCACTATATACTCTCTGTGAGTATAAACAATATACTCATAGAGAGCATATAGATTAATTCAAGCCCCCGTCCCCTTGGGGCCCGCAAGAACAGGTGCTGCATGTCATCTAACGCCCCCGATGGTGCTTATGAACGGGTTAAAACCGTGATCCCGGAGATAGAATGGCCCCTGCACGCGCCCTATGTGGCCGCGATTAACGACCTGAAGAAATCGCGCAACGCAGTGATCCTCGCCCATAATTATCAAACCCCGGAAATTTATCACTGCGTCGCAGACATCACCGGTGATTCACTCGCCCTTGCCAGACAGGCAGCCGACACCGATGCCGACGTGATCGTGTTGGCCGGCGTCCATTTCATGGCAGAGACGGCCAAGCTTCTGAGCCCGGATAAGGTCGTTCTCATTCCCGACATTGATGCGGGATGTTCGCTGGCCGAATCCATTACCGCCGACGACATTCGCCAACTGCGCCTGAAATACCCCGGTGTGCCTGTGGTCACTTACGTCAACACCTCTGCCGAGGTGAAAGCCGAGACCGATATTTGCTGCACGTCGGGGAATGCGGTCGAGGTTGTGGAATCCCTTGGGGTTGACCGGGTGTTGTTTTTGCCAGATGAATATTTGGCGGCCTATGTCAACGATCAAACGGATGTTGAAATCATTCCATGGCAGGGCCATTGCGAAGTGCATGAACGATTCACGGCCAATGAACTGGACGAATACCGCAAAAATTTTGATGATCTGACAATTATCGCACACCCCGAATGCCCCCCCGATGTGCTTGGGGCGGCCGACTATGTCGGGTCAACGGCACAGATGCAAAACTACGTCCAAACCAAACGGCCCAAACGGGTCTTGATGGTTACCGAATGCTCCATGAGCGACAATGTCGCTGCCATGGTTCCTGATGTCGACTTTATCCGGCCCTGTAATTTATGCCCGCATATGAAACGGATTACGCTCGCCAATATCCAGCAAGCCCTTGAAACATTGACGCCGCGCGTGGAAATAGATCCGGCCATCGCCACCCGTGCGCGCCGCGCGGTAGAGCGCATGCTGGAAATTGCCGGCAAGCCAACCACCACGTGACCATGATCCCAAAAATGCAAAAACGCGACGATGCCGTCATCGTTGTTGGTTCCGGTATGGCCGGGCTGGTGTGCGCCCTGTCCCTTGCGCCCAGACCTGTGACACTGATAACCAAAACACCTGAACTGGCCGGGGGGTCAAGCCTGTGGGCACAAGGTGGGATTGCCGCCGCCATTGGCCCGAAAGATTCGCCGAAAATGCATGCCGCCGATACCTTGTCCGCCGGGGCCGGGTTAAGCGATCCGGAATGCGTGCGACAATTGACAGAAGAATCCGTCGAAGCCCTGCACTGGCTGACAAAACAAGGCGTTGCCTTTGATCGAACGATAAATGGCACCCTGGCGCTGGCACAAGAAGCAGCCCATTGCACGCCGCGCGTCGTCCATGCTGGCGGGGATGCCACCGGATTGGTTCTCATGGGATCGCTGATTAAACGTGTCGCCGACACACCATCGATTACCGTGCTCAGCAATACATTTGCCCATGATTTGGTGGTCCATGACGGGCACGTTCAGGGCCTTGTGACCTATAATCCAACCAATGGATGGGTGACCCATCAAACAGCCTGCGTTGTTTTGGCCACCGGTGGCATTGGCACCATCTGGTGGCACACAACCAATCCCATTGAAGCCACCGGCGATGGGCTTGCTATAGCAGCGCGGGCCGGGGCGGCATTATCAGATTTGGAATTCGTGCAATTTCATCCAACTGCGCTCGCCATTAAAAAATCAAATGGGGACAGCACCAGTGGTGCGAGTTTGCCGCTGTTAACCGAAGCATTGCGCGGGGCGGGGGCCAGATTGATCGATGATGCGGGCGACCGGATAATGTTAGACGAACACCCATTGGGCGAAATGGCACCGCGCGATGTCATTGCGCGCGCCATTCATAAGCAGACGCATAAAGGACAATCTGTCTATCTGGATTTACGGCCCGTGCTGGCAGGGGGCCTTGGGCCATCCTTTCCCCAGGCAATGGAAATCGCCCAAAAAGCGGGCTTTAACCCCCATATCGAACCCTTGCCGGTGACCCCTGCGGCCCATTACCACATGGGCGGCATCCAAACAGACAGCCGGGGACGGACGTCAATTGATGGGTTGTGGGCCGGGGGCGAGGTTGCCACAACCGGCATTCATGGGGCCAATCGTTTGGCCAGCAATTCATTACTTGAAGCACTGGCATACGCGCGGCGCGTGGCAACAGACATTCGAACGGCACCTGCCCAAGAGCCACAAAAGATGCCCCTACCAACCATTCCGGATATGCCGACACAGTCAGATGTTGCTCAGTTGCGAGCAATCGAAGATGCAACCAGAAGGCTGATGTCAGAACACGTTGGCATCCTGCGAACCGGCCCGGCGCTCGATACGGCGCACGATCAATTGATCGCATTGGAAACCCAATTGACTGATTTGAACACCCATACATCTGCGTCAGGTGGCTTGGTGCGGACATGGGGGGAAACCCGCAATCGTTTGCTTATTGCGCGGTTAATCACGCTGGCGGCATCGCTGCGCGAAGAAAGCCGGGGGGCGCATCACCGTGATGATTTCCCAATACCGCTTTTGAATTGGCAACGCCACCAAACAATGACGGTCGAAGCATTGCAAAACACCCATCAAAAAATTGCCTGAATGATCTTAGGGGATGCGCCGGGCTTGATTGCGTGTTTTCATAAGAAACCATGACCAAACCAGCGCTGATTAAAATTCTTTTCGTATGCATGGGGAACATCTGTCGTTCCCCTACCGCGCAAGGCATCTTTGAGGCCAAGCTTCGCGATGAGGGTTTTGATGACAGGGTCATTGTCGATTCCGCAGGCACCCACAGCTATCACGTCGGTGCACCCCCGGACCCCCGATCCATTGCGGCCGCCCTTAAACGCGGCATAGACCTTTCCGCCTTGCGGGCACGCCAGGTCCACCCCGATGATTTTTATGAATTTGATCTGGTGTTAGCCATGGACCGAGCGAACTTGGGCATTCTGGAGCGCATATCGCCCAGAGACAAACGCAACCGGCTGGAAATGTTTCTGGAATTTGCCCCGGGCCTTGGCATCGATGAAGTCCCCGATCCCTACAACGGAATTGGTAATGGATTTGAACGCGTGCTTGATATCGTAGAGGCCGGGTCTGATGGCTTGCTGGCCCAGCTTCATACCCGGTATGATCTTAATTCTGGCTGATTGATGCCGCCTTCATTTGCTTCAGCAATGTTTCGACCATAGGTAAAATGCCCCGGACAATGTGCGCCACGCCCGATGCGTTTGGATGAATGCCATCTTTCTGGTTCAGTGCCGGCACCAAGGCAACGCCTTCCAGAAAAAAGGGATAAAACACCACCCCGTATTCTTTTGCCAATGAAGGATACAAGCGATCAAATTCCTGCACGTATGATTTTCCCATATTACGCGGCGCTTTCATGCCCACCACCATTGCTGGTGTTTTCCGGGATCGAAGCCTGTCCAAAATAGCAGAAATATTTTTCCGGATGGTCCGGGGTTTCATACCCCGAAAGCCATCATTGGCACCGAGCTCCACAATGACCCCATGGGGATTTTCCATCATGGTCCAATCAAGCCGCGCAAGGCCACCGGCACTGGTGTCCCCAGAAACACCCCCATTAATAACCCGCAGCTTATGTCCGCGTGCGCGAAGCACCGCCTCCAATTGATTAGGAAAAGACTGCGCTGCGGGCAATCCATGGCCTGACGTCAAGCTGTCACCCAAAACCAAAAGGCGCAAAGTCCCTGTTCGGGTTTCCGCCAAAGCGTTTCCCGGCAAAATCAGGCAGATCAGGCAGATCAGGATGACACACCGATTGACAAAACGACCCATTCCCACACATCCCCATAACACATTCCATTGCCGCCAATGGTAGGGTTTATTGAGGCCAGAGATTTTGGACAGAGTCATTTTACGGCTTATCCCTTATGGTTGGCGTGAACAACGAAACAAGGCACTGCCCACGATGATCCATCTTGAAGATGTTCGCCTGGAACTGCAATCACGCGCTGGCCCCGTCGAAATTTTACGCGGCGCAAACCTTGATGTCGGGGATGGCGAGGCGGTGGCCATTCTGGGGCCATCGGGGTCCGGCAAATCAACGCTCTTGATGGTCATTGCCGGATTAGAGCAGCCCAATGCCGGGCGCGTTGAGGTTCATGACCAAGACCTTATCGCCATGGGCGAAGATGATCTGGCAGGGTTCCGCCGCGATCACGTGGGCATTGTGTTTCAATCGTTTCATCTGGTGGCCGCCATGACCGCCCTTGAAAATGTCGCCGTTCCCCTGGAACTCGGGGGGGTGGACAATGCATTTGAACGGGCCCGCGCCGCATTGGTTGCCGTCGGGCTGGAGGCACGGCTTGAACATTATCCGGCCCAACTATCGGGTGGCGAACAGCAACGGGTTGCCATTGCGCGCGCCTTTGCCAACCGTCCGAAATTGATCCTTGCCGATGAACCCACGGGCAATCTTGATCGTGACACCGGCAAGGTTGTCATTGAATTGCTGTTCAAGATGCAACAAGAAACCGGGGCAACCCTATTGCTGATTACCCATGATCCGGCGTTGGCCAAACGATGCGGGCGCACCCTTTACATGGTTGATGGCGGCATTCGGCCTGATGAAAGCCCAAAAACGTGATCCAGAAAAGGGCATTGATCCGCACAATTTTAGCCTTTGCCTTTCGCGATCTTCGCGGTGGCTTTCAGGGGTTCAGGGTCATGGCGCTGTGCCTTGCCCTTGGGGTTGGGTCAATTGCCGCCATTGGGTCTTTCACTGCCGCTGTGCGCGATGGCATTGCCCGCGATGCCCGCATCCTTTTGGGGGGTGATCTGGACCTGCGCCTGATCCACCGGGTTGCCAGCAAAGAGCAAAAGACATGGCTGTCATCACGGGCCAATATTTCCGCCGCCACCCGCATGCGGGTTATGGCTGAGCGCATCACAACAGGGGATGCGACCCTGAATACAGAACGCAAACTGCCAGAACGCAAACTCGTTGAATTAAAAGCCGTCGATGCGGCGTATCCGTTGTTCGGCAACGTCCGTCTGGCCCCTGCGGGAGACCTGCACCGGGCCATTGCGCAAAACCCCGATGGCAGTTTTGGGGCAGTGGCTGTATCGGAGCTGACAGCGCGCCTTGGCATTAAGCCCGGCGACCGGTTTCGCATTGGTAAGGCCATCTTTGTGCTGAAAGCACAATTATTGCTGGAACCCGACCGGGGGTCCGGGCTGTTTCGATTTGGCCCAAGGGTGATGGTATCCCAAGCCGCCATGGCCGCCACCGGGCTGGTCCAGCCGGGGAGCCTGATCCGCTATCACACCCGGGTAAAATACACCCCCGGCACCGATGGGCAGGCCTTTGAGAGCGCATTGCTGAAAGCCTTTCCCGATGCCGGTTGGCGGCTTCGCAATACCACCAATGCAGCACCCAGAATCCAGCGGTTTTTGGATCGGGCGGCTTTGTTTTTTACCCTCATAAGCTTAACCGCCCTTTTGGTGGGCGGCATTGGCGTCGCCTGTGCCGTCACCGGTTATCTGGGGGGGAAACGCCACACCATTGCCACCTTTAAATGTTTAGGTGCCACGGGTGATTTTATTTTTGCAGTCTTTGCCACGGAAATTGCCATCGTTGCCCTCGCCGGAATTTTAATCGGGCTGGTCGCAGGCGCAATGCTTCCCATCCTCACCTTGCCCTATCTTGCAGGGCTTTTGCCTGTGACCCCGGTCTCTGGCATTTTTCCTCCAGCGCTAATCACCGCCGCGATCTACGGCGTTGCGGTCACCATTTTGTTTTCGCTCTGGCCATTGGCCCGGGCACGAACCACAAGTGCGGCCAGCCTGCTTCGCGGGCTGGTCTCCGATGATCGATTTAGGCCAGACCCCAAAACCCTGATCTGGCTTTTCGGTGCGGCGATGGTGATCGCCGGGTTGGCCTATACGACCGCCATACGCCCGCGCTTTGCCGTGTGGTTCATTCTGGGCACCCTTATTGTCTTTCCATTGTTTCATGGGATGGGATTGCTTTTACAATCAGGCGCGCGCCTTGCAGCACGCCGGTTGGCACGATGTACCAGGCCTTGGCCCCGGCTTAATCTTGCGCTTGCCAATGTCCATCGGCCGGGTGCGCCAACACCCACAATCGTTTTGGCGTTTGGCGTTGGGCTGACCCTGTTTGTGACCCTGATCATGGTTGAAGGCAATTTGCGCAATCAGATCAACCACCGTCTGCCTACCAAAGCCCCGGCATATTTCTTTATCGATATTCAGCCGGGTCAGGTGGCAGCCTTTGAAAAAACCGTTCGGGCCATCGAAGGCACCGGGGCCATTCAGCGCATGCCGACCCTCAGGGGGCGCATCATTGCCATAAATGATGCACCCATCACCCTGTCAAAGGTGCGGCCCGGAACGCGCTGGGTGGTGCGCGGCGATCGTGGCCTGACCTATACCGATGCCATGCCTGAAGGCACAGAAATCGTTACTGGGAAATGGTGGCCAAAAAATTACAAAGGGCCAGCCCTCATGTCCATTGCGCACCAGTCCGCCCGGGGGCTGGGCATCGGCATTGGCGATACCGTGACGTTAAACATCCTTGGCCGCAAGGTGACCGCGCGCATCCAAAACACACGGCGCGTGGATTGGGCACGGTTGGGGCTTAACTTCACAATGATTATGTCGCCGGGCATTCTGGATGGTGCACCCCACACCCATGTCGCCATCGTCAATGCCACCCCAAAAAGCGAAACCGCACTGGTTCGCGCCATAAGCGGCCAGTTTGACAACATCACCGCCATTGGCGTGCGCGAGGCATTACAAATGGCCGCAGGCATGCTGGACCATCTGGCAGGGGCGGCACGGGCCACCAATGTGTTGACCTTGATGGTTGGCATGCTGGTGCTGGCAGGTGCCATCGGGGCGGGACGCCGGGAACGGGTACGCGATGCGGTCATCCTCAAGGTTGCCGGCGCAAAACGCCGCGATCTTGGTATTGCCTACATAATCGAGTATGGCATTGCCGGTGGGGCTGCGGCCCTGTTAGCGGCCATTCTGGGCACGGGTGGGGGGTATTTCATCCTGACCCGGATTATGGATCAGGGCTGGATATTTCTAGGCCCAGAGATCGCTTTGACCGTTATTGGGGCCGCTTGTGCGATCACAATCCTTGGATTCATTGGAACCTGGCGGGCATTGGCCCAAAAACCTGCGGTCATTTTGCGCGATGATCGTTTTTAATTATAACAAATGCCCCTTGAAAGCTTTCAATTCAATGACATATTGTTGTCTTAATCGGGCGCAAAAATGTAGCCCTGAACACTTTCAACCAATTGAGGTTTTCTATGCTTGGTTCTGACAGACGCACGATGACCCGCGCCGAAGCTGAAGCCGCCCAGATCGATGTCGGTCTGCGCCAACACATGCTTCAGGTATACAACTACATGGCATCAGGCGTTGCCCTGACGGGGATCGTCGCCTATGCCGCATCCCACACCCCTGCCCTGATGCAGGCTATCTTTGGCACCCCCCTTCAATGGGTCGTCATGCTGGCGCCACTGGCTTTTGTGATGGTGTTAAGCTTTGGCATTAATCGCTTGTCCCTGTTTACAAGCCAATTGCTGTTCTGGCTTTTTGCCGGGGTCATGGGATTGTCCCTATCGAGCATTTTTCTGATCTACACGGGAGAATCTATCGCCCGGGTTTTTTTTATCACCGCCGCATCCTTCAGCGCCCTTAGCCTGTATGGCTACACCACCAAAAGAGACCTTGGCCCCATGCGTTCATTTTTGGTCATGGGCTTGATCGGCATCATCATCGCCTCAGTTGTGAACATGTTCATGCAAAGCTCTGCCATGCAGTTTGTCATTTCGGTGGTTGGGGTTTTGGTGTTTGCCGGGCTGACTGCCTATGACACCCAGCGCATTAAGTTGATGTACATGGAAAGCGATAGCCATGAGACCACTGGCAAAAAAGCCATCATGGGTGCGTTGACGCTTTATCTGGATTTCATCAACCTGATGATTATGTTGCTGCATCTTTTCGGCAACCGCCGATAACAAAACCCAAATATTTAACTACCAAATTTCAATTAATGGGCTGGGGCCATTCCCCGGCCCATTTTTTTATGCACGTCAGATGAAGGTGCTGGCACATGACGAAGGGACCGAACATGAACGGTGACAGGTTTTTTTCCGGCGTGTTCAAAATTAACGATCAGGGGAAAATGCGCCCCCGCCTTTAACGGTGCTGCCAACCCCATTAGCATGGCGTGATGGCCGCCTGGCTGAAACGTAAATTGCACGCCGGGTTTCAGTGCGATGCCGCCTTTAATCTCGCGCATACGCATGACGCCACCCGTCATTGTGTGGGAATGAATTTCTGCCCGTTTGGCGATCGGCGTTGAAATGCCAATCAATTTATCTGCGCGGTGGCCATTTTGAATTGAAAAATATGCAGCGCCATTGTGGGCCATCCCCGCACTGGCACGGGCCCATGCATTGCTGACGGTTACCATTTCCGCACCATCAGAACGCGACCGAAAGAGTGTCAAAATGATGATGGTTAGAACGATGGTAACAATGAACATTAGAATATTTTTCAAGATCAGATTCCTTTAAAGATGGTCGCTAAAGACGGGCGGCAATTTCACGGGCCAGAATTTCAGGTTTAATGCCCGCGCGAAACAGGGCCCGCAACTGGCCATCGGGCCCCATAAGATACATAAACGATGTGTGATCCATCAAATATTCCTTGCTGTCCTTCCCGGAGCCCGGGGCCTTGCGGGCAGAGACCTTGTAGGCTTTGGCAATGGCGGAAATTTCTTTCTGGCTTCCAGTCATTCCCACAAGCCTGGGATGAAAGGCAGCAACATACGGTGCCAGTTGGGTGGGCGTATCACGGGCGGGATCAATGGTGATGAAGACGGGCACCAGATTTGATGCTTTTTTACCAAGAATATCCACTGCCCGGGCAATGATCTGGAGTTCTGTTGGGCAAACATCAGGACAAAACGTATAGCCGAAAAACACCAACATATTTCGCCCGTGAAAATCCGTGTCCCGGACACGCTTGCCAGTATGATCGGTCAGGGTAAAAGCGCCGCCAAATTTAACATCCCCTGTGTTCACCACCCCGGATTGGGATTTTGACGTTGTGCTCGGGGGGGCCACCCGTACAAGAGACACCAATCCCCAAGCCACCAAAACACAGGCGACAATTCCAATGACAAAGATTGATGCAGTTCGGAAACGCATAATGGCCAACTTTATAACGGGTCAAGTGATCGGTGTTCTAGCGGATTTTTAAAAATTAATCTCAGGTGATTGTGCTGCCCTGATCATTCGTTTGACGCCATTCTTGTCTTGCATGACGGATGACCTGAAATGACGCAAACAATGCCAAGCCCGCCATGATGATGGCCACCAAAAGATCGGGCCAGTTTTGGCCTGTATAGAAAACGCCGCTGGCCGCAATCATGACCGCAATGTTGCTGATGGCATCATTGCGTGAACACAGCCAAACGGAGCGCATGTTCGCATCGCCTTCGCGAAAGCGATAAAGCAGAAATGCCGAAAAAACATTCGCGATAAGCGCCAACATCCCAATTGATCCCATAATCACGGCAGACGGTTTTCCCGTTACAATAAAGGACCATATCGTGGCACCCACCACCCAAAGGCCAAACAAGCCCATAGAGACACCCTTGACCATGGCGGCACCCGTGCGCCACTTCATGGCAAGGCTTAGGACAAACAATGAAATTGCATAACTTGCGGAATCACCCAGAAAATCAAGAGCGTCCGCCTGTAGGGCGACAGAAAAAGCCGTGATCCCGGCGCTGCCTTCGATCACAAACATGGAAAGATTGACCACCAACACCGTCCACAAAACCCGCCGGTATGCGGGTGTTGTTGCCACCACGTCCCCGCAGCAATTATCCGGCGCGTCGTTCATCCCATGTCCTCTTCTTCCATGGGGCCTTCATCCATGGGTTCCCCAACGTGGTCCATCATATCGGCCACCACGGTTCGGATATGCGCATCCGCCGCCGTATAAAACATATGCCGCCCCTGACGGGTTGCCCGCAGAATCCGGGCCGCACGCAACAAACGCAGATGATGGGAAACCAGCGATTGAGACGCGCCGGTAATTTTGGTCAATTCCCCCACCGAAACCGGGCCATCCAGACAGCTGATCAGAATGTTGAGCCGGGTCGGGTCCCCCATAAGACGGAACATTTCCGCCATTTCTATTCGTTGGTCGCTGGTCAGAGCCATTCAACACCTATAATATATGAACACGTATTCATATATTATAGGTGTTGAGGCTGCAAACCCTATTTATCGGACCAAGGATTGTTTAAAATCAGGCTGACTTGACTTCCCCCCGGAGGCTGGCCACACATATAGAGATAGAACAGACAGAAAAACAAAGGACATAAGGAAATCATGAAGCCGGTATTTCTAAATTACGATCTGCCCAGTCTGGAACTTGAATATTCCGGGTCCGAACGCGAACGACATCTAGACCCTGCCAAAGCAAAACGCGAAGCCCGGATCAATGCCCAGAATGCCACGATTATTGAAAACCGGCCCCGGTTGCTGGATTTCGTGTATGGCACCCATCCCCGCCAACGCATTGATTATTTCCCGACCGAAGATCCCTTTGCCCCCCTGTTTGTGTTCATCCATGGCGGATACTGGAAGACCCGGAACAAAAACCTGTTTTCCTATCTGGCCCCTGCCTTTATCGACAACGGCGTCAATTTTGCCGCCATTGGCTATCCCCTAGCACCTGAAGTTCGCATGACAAAAATCGTTGAAAGCTGCCAGCGCGCCATTCACTGGCTTCTTAATTATCCAAGCGGTTTGCGCTTTGACCCAACCCGGCTTCATGTCGGGGGCCATTCCGCAGGCGGCCATCTTGCAGCCATGATGGCCGCCACCGATTGGCGCCATTATGGCCTGCCAGAAAACACCATTAAAAGTGCGACCTGCATTTCTGGCCTTTATGACCTGCGGCCACTGGCGCTCTGCCGACAGCACCGTGATCTTGGCCTTGATGATGCAGAAGTGCGCGCCCTTTCACCCCTTAACCTTGCCCCACCACACCCCATACCGCTCATTTCTGCTGTCGGCAGCAAAGAGGGAGATGAGTTTTTGCGCAACGAACAAGCGCTCGCCCGCACCTGGAAGGGCCGGGGACTACGGGTTTCAAGGCCCAAGGCACCGGGTTTTTACCATTTTAATGTTTTGGATGAACTGGCGAGGCGCAAAAGTCCTCTGATGAAAGCCGTCATGGGCATGATTGCCCGAAAATAACGGCCAATTGACGCACCGGGTTTGATCAGCATAGAGTCTTCCAAAGGCTTTCTAATAAGGCCAATAAATAACACGGGGTCACCTTTGGCCCCATAAGGGAGAACGTTATGTGCGCAAGTCCAGTTTTCAAACAAGTTGTGCCCGCCGACAACACCATGTCAGAAGCTGAATGGGCAACAAGGGTTGACCTTGCGGCCTGTTACCGGCTGGTTGCCCATTTCGATATGGATGATCTTTTCGCCACCCATGTTTCGCTTCGGGTGCCGGGTGCCGAAGAACATTTCCTGCTCAACCCCTATGGCGTGTTGTTCAGTGAAATTACCGCATCAGATCTGGTCAAGGTGGACATTAATGGCACCATCGTTCAGGAAACCGATCACGTGATCAATCCCGCTGGCTTTGTCATTCATTCGGCAATCCATGCATCACGCCCCGATGCCAAATGCGTACTGCACACCCACACCGTGGCAGGCATGGCCGTATCAACGCTGATCAATGGGCTGGAGCCCATCACCCAAAAGGCAACCCGTTATCACAAACGTGTCGCGTATCATGATTTTGAAGGCAAGGCCCAGGATCTGGATGAACGGGAACGTCTGGTGCGAGACCTTGGCCAGCTCAATTATCTGGTGCTTCGCAACCACGGGCTTTTGGTCTGTGCGCCAACCATTGGCCGGGCCTTCAAGGAAATCTATGCCATGGAAAAAGCCTGCAAAACGCAACTGGCTATTCAGGCGACCGGGGAAAAAATAACCTCCATGAGCGATAATCTGCTGGAATTTACGGCTGAACAATTTGCCAATGATGCCGTGCCCAGCAAGGAACGCCCCGATGGGTTTCCGTCATTGAAGGCCATGTTGGATCGGATCAATCCTGGATACGACGCCTAACGCCTGTTAGGCACACCGGTTAACGCCTGTTAGGCGATCCCGATTGGGGTCACCTTGTTTTTGGCCTCACCCAGTTCTTCGATGCGAGAAAGAATTTCGGTGTCGACAACCGGTTTTGAGAAGAAAAATCCCTGACCGTATTCGCACTGCACATCACGAAGCAGGGTCACCTGTTCGGGCTGTTCAATGCCTTCGGCAACAATATCCAGGCCCAAGTTGTGGGCAAGGCCCGCAATGGCGCGAACAATTTCCATGGACCCCTTATTCATGGTGGCCGTTGACACGAATGAACGGTCAATTTTCAAGGTATCAATATGGAACCGATGCAAATAGCTGAGAGATGAATACCCGGTACCAAAATCATCAATGGCAATTTCAAGGCCCAACGCCTTAACACCGTTAAGGGTCACCGCGGCGCGCGATGGGTTATCCATCAAGAGGCTTTCCGTAATTTCAAGCTTGATCTGTTCTGGGTTAACCCCTGTGTCATCGATG
Source organism: Rhodospirillales bacterium (assembly GCA_018666775.1). NCBI lineage: Bacteria > Pseudomonadati > Pseudomonadota > Alphaproteobacteria > Rhodospirillales > Rhodospirillales bacterium. The sequence goes on from JABIXC010000015.1 coordinate 52,987, forward strand.
ATGTTCGAAATATTGCGCACCAGATCAATGTCTGAAAACTGCCTGGACGACAGATTGATAGACATAAACAACAAGGGCGCATTCGGATCGACCGCGTTTAATTTTTTCTGAAAGGAAAGAAGTGCCTTGCATGATTCTTCCAAAACCCACAAGCCCATGGGAATAATCAAGCCGGTTTCTTCAGAAAACCCGATGAAATCGTTTGGATATAAAAGGCCGCGCTCTGGATGATCCCAGCGCAAAAGGGCTTCAAGCCCGGCCATGGCACCCGTCCGAAGATCGAGAATTGGCTGGTAATGAATAATGTTTTCTTCGTTTATCAACGCCTTGTTGATTTCATTCTCGAATTTAAGTTTTCGCATGGCCCGTTCGCGGTGACGCGGCAAGGAAACATCCTTCTCAAGCACAGATCCGACAACGTTAGAATCATCTGCTTCCCTGCTATGGCCAAGAAGTCGGCTTTGGGAATCCCTGAAACGCTCCAGAATATTTCTTGTAAAGAAGGTAATAAGCGGATCGGCCTGTTCCAGTTTTTCACGCAGTTGATCCAGACTGATCACAACGACCACGGTTTCTTCGGTGGTCATGGCAGACGCGCTACGCAATTCACTGTCCACCAGAGCCATTTCCCCGAACAGGTCACCTTCGCCAAGACTTGAAATGGCGATTTTTCTGCCCTGATGCAGGGTTGATATCTCAACCGCACCCCGCTCAATCACATAGGCGCAACTGCCGGGCTCACCTTCTCGAAAAACGTGAGAGCCAGACGGGTATTCCTCTCTGTAGACCGATTCTTTAAGCATGGGGGCACGCATCTGATTTTTATCCTGCTTGGATGTATTTGCCTGATTTTCCCTCAGGAATCTGAATATTTGGTTACTGAGCCCCTAACCAAGTATCATCAGGGTGCAATTCTCTGGTTTCTGCTCTGGTTTTTATTGTTTGAATTTTGCGATCTGAAAAAGGAAGTAAGAAAAATGGCAACTCGAAAAGCTAGTGCCGGCCCGAAAGTCGGAAACAAAACCCGCAAAAAAAGCGCCACAGAACAAATAACCAGGCAAAAAACCAGGCAGAAGGCCCTAAAGCAAAAACCGAATAATGAACTTTCATTTCTCGATCAATCCTTTCTAACCAGCCCTGATGCCCGTGCATTGCGCATTCTTGCTGAATATCTGGAACCAGAAGCAAGATTCAAGGCCGCCGGCATTCAAGATACCATCGTATTTTTCGGCTCAGCCCGTATACAGGAGCGCAAAAAGGCGGAAAGGGCATTGAAATCAGCTCTGAATAAAAAAATCGGGGTCGCCGCCGCACGCCAGCGTCTGCGAACGTCGCGCTATTATGAAGAAGCCCGTGAATTATCCCGACGTCTGACGGAATGGTCAAAAAGCTTAGAAAAAGGTCAGCGCTATGTTGTCTGCACCGGGGGAGGGCCTGGCATCATGGAAGCCGCCAATCGGGGCGCCCATGATGCAAAGGGAATTAACATTGGCCTCAATATCGCCCTACCGTTTGAGCAAGCCCCAAATCGGTATATCACTCCGGAACTGTCCCTTATGTTCCATTACTTTTTTATGAGAAAATTCTGGTTTGCCTATTTTGCCAAAGCCATGGTGTTCATGCCGGGCGGGTTTGGCACGCTGGACGAAGTGATGGAGGTTTTAACGCTCTGCCAGACCCTCAAGCTGAAGAAACGCATGCCCATCGTACTTTACGGTCAGGATTTCTGGCGTAAAGCCCTGGATCTGAACAGCATGGTAGGGGCGGGCACCATTGCCCGAAAAGACCTGGACCTGATCCAGAGGGTAGACAGTGTGGATGAGGCCTTCGATTTCATTACCAAAGATTTATCTAAAAATACGGCCGGCAAGCCAGGGGGAACCCTGGAACATTGGCACGATATTGTTTCCCCCATTAAAACATAAAGAAAAGCGGCAGCCCCTTAGGACTGCCGCTTTCAAAATAAAACCTCGCTTAACTTAAAGCAAAGCTGTTAGGCAGCCCGGCGCACCTTACGACGATTCTTCGCGGGACCTTTACGCATAATCTTACTTGAAGAAACCTGCTTGCGCAGCTTACTAAGCTGTTTATGAACAGGGTTCGAAGCCTTCTTCGCTGCAGTTTTTCGAGCAGGCTTTTTCTTCTTTGCTGCAGGCTTTTTCTTCTTAGCTGCAACTTTTTTCTTGGCTGCGGGCCGCTTCTTCGCTGCAACCTTCTTCTTGGCTGCTGGCTTTTTCTTCTTAGCTGCAACTTTTTTCTTCGCTGCTGGCTTTTTCTTCTTAGCCGCAACTTTTTTCTTCGCTGCGGGCCGCTTCTTGGCTGCAACTTTCTTCTTCGCTGCTGGCTTTTTCTTCTTAGCCGCAACTTTTTTCTTCGCTGCGGGCCGCTTCTTGGCTGCA